>JBEPYP010000067.1:0-5879 GCA_041641355.1 Thermoproteota archaeon
AAGAGAGAATACTGAACTTAAGATAATTGTAGGAGGAGGCATAAGAGATGCCGAAATCGCCAAAAAAATAGCTAGAGCAGGGGCTGATATGATAGTTACCGGTACATTGGTGGAAAGTTTCGATGACCTTGATAAGCTTTATGAGAAATTAAAGTCGCTTAATGAAAGCATTTCTAAAATCTAAAATAAACAGTAAAATTTTTAGGAGTGAAATCAGGAGAAAAAGTTTGCATATAATACTAGGAACAGGTTTACTTTTAATCTATCTCATACTAGGCAAGTTTACTGCTATAATTTTCTATAATTTTTTACTTTTTCTGGCCATTCTTTCTGATATTATAAGATTGCGAATCTACATCGATTATCCACTCAAAAAATTAGCCGAAAGCATTGCCAGAAGCTATGAGAGGACATATATAGGAGCGCATACATATTTTTTGGCTGGAATCTTGCTCTCAGCTATATTGTTTGACCCAATGTCGTTCATTATAGGGGCTTTAATAGTTACTTATGTAGATCCCCTAATAAGCTTAATCGGTTTATTAGGTAATAGCATAAAGCACCCATATAACAAAGAAAAGAGCGTAATAGGTACACTAGCCGGATGCATTGTAGCCTTCCTGTTGGTTATGTTTTTCTCTGACTATGTTACTGCGTTATACGTCGCAATTTTGGTTTACATTTTAGATAGCCTTCCAATTCCGCTCAGCGATAATTTCATATATCCTTTCACAGTCGCACTAATAGTTAAATTAACATGAAGCTAATCGAATTAAAACAGATTACCGAGAATTTAGGTAGAGATTTTGAATCCCATAAGATCCTATTTCATGAAAAAATCAATTACGCGATCATCGCCGCTAAAATTTTCAACAACCCAAAAGTATCGGAGCTTATAACAATTCTAGAGAATATGCCTTATATTAAGAAAAAACTAGAACTTTCTGTAGAGCTAGTAAGATGGATTGCAACTAAAAGATTCGCTTTTACCAACGATTATTTTAAAGATTTAAAAACCGCCTTTAAATGTGCACTGCTTTACTTTTTCGATTTCAAAAGCATTGCTCCTATAAGATACATAAAAGGGGTCTACCAAGAAGAGATAGAACGCGGGAATCACGTAGTATTGCATTTAGATAGTAGATACTCAGAGAGTCCCATAATGACCCTCCTTGCGATATTATTAGCAGAAAAGCTACGGGAGATGATCAATGCTTCTGCTTTTCATTTAAAGAATAGGAGGCCAAGGTTGAGGGAAATCGTAGATAAAAGATTCCCTAATTTAAGTATAACGTATAAGTATATTTTGGCAGACTTCTTAGAAAACTTTGAAGAAAAAATAGCAATACAAATCATAGACAATAATAAAGAAGAACGCGCTTCAAAATTTTTTTTAGATTCACTAATCGAAAAATATGATTTTACAATAGAATTATTAGAAATAATAGATAAAGATTTTTGGTTAAGAAATATAATAAAAAAGTATATAGATTTCATTAAGAATTCTATTTTAGAAAATTATGAAAAAGATTGTAAAATGACTATTATATCAGAAGAGATAAATAAAAAAATTTTAGTGGCTGAAGAACTTGAAAACTCTGATATTAGTAAAATTGCATTTTTACCTAATGAGCTTAAAAGGACTTTATTGTTAAGAGGACAGTTAAGCAACGATGCCCCAGGACAAATGAAGTTATACATCCCAATAAATGAAGATGTACCGAATAAAAATGTCTATACTACAATATTACCCCTTGAGTTAAGAGATAAGCAAAATGACAGTATAGAAATAAGTTCGTATCGTTTTGTATGCGAAAGCTGTGGTGAAATTGGCTACACCTCTTACTGCGAAAAATGTAAAAGAGAAAAGAGAATTGCTTATTTTTGTGAAAAATGCGGAATAGCTAATCTCGCAGAAGAATGTATTTCTTGCGGAAAAGAAGTATCTCCTTTATTTACTATCAATATAATCCCTTCACGGCTTTTCAACCTAAACGCGAACGAGGAAGCGTGCTATAAAAAAATAAAATACGTGGAACCATTCTTTAAACCGCAACTTAGAACCAAGTATGATATAAAGATCTCTGAAAAAGGGGCCACAGAAATTGAGCTAAAGGTGTTGCCTTCTAACGAAATAGTCATCGATGGTACCACTATAGAACTAAAGGAAAACGAAATATTGCTGCCTAGAACGGCCGTCTCGCACATACAAAGAGTAACGAAATATCTGAAGGAAACATTAGAAACTTTTTATAATTCAAAAGAAATAGGAAAAATTAATTTCGAGATAAATGAAGGGAGTGATCTCTTAATTTCGAGAAGTACTGGAATTGTTCATTATATCGTGAAGATAAAGAGAATTCTTGACATAGAGTATGCAGTGATACACCCCTTTTTGTATGAACTTCTCTTTAGCGAAGCTACAATCGGGAACCTCATCAGTTTATATATCCCTATGGATTTCTTACTTAATGCTTCCGCACTATACTTTGAAGATGAAGCAGTCTGTTACATCATAACTGAACCGCCTATCCCAAAAGAAAGACCGCGACAAAAATTAAAAGTAAAACTCCAACATCCAGGCCTAACGGAAGAAGAGAGCTTCAGTACCGTTACCCTGAATTTTCGTTTAAAGTATAAGTTGCTTAAAGAAATAGTAGAAGTAACGAAAAGTAAAATAGAAACTTCGATTAAATGTCCAAAATGCGGTAATGCAATAGGCAGACCTCCTATATTTCTAAGATGCTCAAAATGCGGAAGCAAGTTAAACTATAGATGGGGTAGAAAGGAGCTAATGAGTACTATTAAAGAGTTCGATAGCATCTTACAAGCCCAAGACATGATGAAGAAGTATAAAAGGATTAACAGAAAAATCAAATGGTTCATCTCAGATTACCTTAAGGAAGAAGAACATTTTGAACGCTTAGATAAGTTTTTTAGTCAGTAACATATTTGAATTATTAATGTCTAGACAAAGGAAAAAGAAGGAAGTCTCACCCATTAGCTCAGCAGGGCTGATCACTTACTATGAAGAAGATATATCTAAAGTTAAGATAAGTCCAGGCATGGTGATATTCTTAAGCGTTCTATTAACAACGACTGTAGTATTACTGAATCTTGGCATATTGAGATTTTAAAATAAAAAATATATGAAGAGGTCTATAAACAAACATTATAAAGATCTCTGGGAATTACCTAGCTTTAAAAGTCTGATTGTATATTCAGCTTTAATATTTTCTTTATTAGTTTTAATACTTCTTTTAACTGAATTAGATAAAATTTTATCGCCTTTAATATTATTTCTAAGTTTTCCTATAGGTTATATAATAATTAAATCTAATAAAACTATTACTCTCAAGAGATTTTTTGGATTTTTTCTTTTCTTTAACATAGGGTTCTTATTATCTATATTATTTTTTAAATTCTTCCCGTTTTACCCCGAAAGACTTAGCCTAATAACGCTAGTTTATTTTATGGCATTAGGCTGTATAGCGTTTTATTACATATCAGACCTCAAAAGTTCAGCCAGAATATTTTTGTTAAATGCATTAGCGCTGCCCTATATACTTAGTTATAGTTTTATTGCTGTTAAAAATTTCTCGAATGTTTTCTTTGAGGTCATAAAAAATTATTTAATCTTTTTTGGCGTTTTTTGGTCTTTAGAACTATATTTGCTTTTAGTTAGATTAGCTATTATACGAAAATACAAAATTGATCTACTAGAACATTTTCGTGCCTTTTTACTAAGCTGGCTGAGCAAGGAAAAAGAATATTTCGAGAAAATTTTAGTAAAGACAAAATTAAGTGCTAGGAAATTCAAATTAAATATCTTAACTCTCAGAAGCGATGATAAAAAGTTGGCATTATTTTCATTGCCCATACATCCTGGACCTTTTCTAACTGTAGGAAGCTCAGATCTACCTAGCTTATTGATGGGCAAAATCTCCTTGCCTTTGATGCCTTTTCATGGATTTTCCACCCATAAACAAGACTTGGTTATGAGCAAAGATAAACACATACTAGTAGAAATGCTAGAGAAAAAATTACTAAGCGTCAATGAAGATAAACCGCTCACTTGTTCAAGATTTCATGAAGTAACCACAGAAAATTTTGTAATAAGAGGTTTAATGATCGATAATGTACCTTTGATAGTAGTTAATCAAAAGCGACCGGGAGTTATAGATGACATTGACTCAGCGCTCGATGAAAAAATCAAGAGCTTGGCTAAAACTAAAGGATTTGAAGATTTAATCTTAATAGATGCACACAATGCCTATAGCCCTGAAACTAAAGAATCTGAAGAAATAGAGACAGAATTATTGGAGGGGGTAAAAAACCTGCTCGCAGTTTTAAAAGAAGCCAAACCGGAAAAAGTCAAGTGGAGTTTCCAAAAGATCAGATTAAGCGACATACCTGAGTTAAGTAACGAAGCATGCTCTGGAGAAGGTATACTATTACTTCTAGCTAATGAAAATTATATGAATTGTTTGATACTAATAGACTCAAATAACATTGAATACCTGCTTAGAAATAAGGTTCAAGAAAAACTAAAGGAGATGGGCGTTGAATGTGAGATATGCTCTACTGATAGCCATTCCATGACAGGGAAGGTGACAGGCAATGATGGTTATTATCCATTTGGAAATAACAAAGAACTCCATGAGTTGGTGATTAGAAGGATTATTGAAGCGTTAGAAAAAGCTAAGAAAGAGTTAAAGGAAGGTTACGTGACTAAGACCTCATTTTTGACCCCTGAGTTTAAAGTGCTAGGTAATTTAGCAGAAATATACGAAAAAGGAAGTGATTTCGTAAAATTCGGAAAATTACTGCCCCTTACTGCGCTACTTTTCTCCACGATTATCGTATTCTTCGTTTAACCTCTCTTGTAACCTATTTGCCTTAAGAAACGAATTCTCTCCTGAACTTTAGACTCATCCTCAATGCCTAAAGGTTTCAGACCGTCCGCAACTCCTAATAATGCTCGCTGATCACCTTCTTCGTAAATTACAAACAATAAAGGATTGGCTGAAGCACAGTATATCGTTGTGACTTCAGGTACTTGCTTTAACGCATTTAATATGTTTATAGGGTATCCTTTTTTCAAACATACCACAAATACATGCCCACAGCCTATTTGAGCTACATAGTCTATAGCCAATTTGATCATTTCCTCATTATTTCCTTCTTTTCTTATTAGTCTAGGACCTGAAGACTCCGCAAACGCTATACCAAATTCAAGATGGGGCGCGGTATTCATTATTGCCTCGTATATGTCTTCTACAGTTTTAATAAAATGGGATTGGCCTACAATCACGTTAACACCCTCAGGCGGCCTAATACTTACAGTAATTAAATTGCCCATACTAAAAGAAGAATAAAGAATAAAAATTTATACATTTAACGAATAAGAACGGTTATGAAGGAAGATCTTCCTAAAATTGTAGTGACGCCCCCTGGGCCTAAAGCACTTGAAGCTCTAAAAGAGGACGATAAATATGTATCTCCTTCTTATGCCAGGTTTTATCCATTGGTTGTAGATAGAGTGGTAGGCACAAAAGTAATAGATGTGGACGGTAATGAGTATATAGATTTTAACTCGGGGCTTCTTTGTTTAAATATAGGATTGCATCCTCGTGTAGTTAAAGTCATTCAAAAACAAGCCGAGAAACTTTTACATTATAGCATAACGGATTTTTATTATAAAGAGGTAGTAGAACTAGCTAAGGAAGTAGCTTCTATCTTGCCATTTGACCCTAAATTCCATTTCGCTAACAGTGGAACAGAAGCTAATGAAGCGGCCCTAAAGTTAGCTAGATACTATACAGGAAAGCCCTATATTATCGGTTTTATAGGTGCATTTCACGGTAGAACTTATGGTT
>JBEPYP010000068.1:0-5868 GCA_041641355.1 Thermoproteota archaeon
CTATGGTTTATTGGGTGTTATTTTCTTAATGATCTTAGAAAGCGCGTTGCTGCCATTTCCTAGCGAAGTAATAATGCCCTTCAGCGGTTTCATAGCCAGTAGAAACGGCGAAGGTGTTTATGGTGTCTTGAAATATTCCTTCGCAGGAGTAATAGGTAATTTAATAGGCTCATGGATAGCTTATACAATAGGTTTTTTCATAAAAAGAGAGATCCTTGAGAAATACTTAAAATATGTTTTTATAAAAAAGAGCCATTTAGATAAAGCTGATCGATGGTTTGAGAAAAACGGATACTTAGCCGTCTTTTTAGGTAGGATGACTCCTGTTATTAGAACTGTGATAAGCCTTCCTGCAGGAATATTTAGGTTGAATCCCATGGCCTTCTCAGTATTAACCGCTATAGGTAGCTTTCCTTGGAATTTAGCCTTAACCTATGTAGGTTATGTATTGGCAGAAAGTTGGTCTCTAATATTAGAATATTCGTTGTTTATAGATATCGCTATAATAATAGCTATAGCAATTTTCCTCTTGGACTTCTTCGAGATCATCAGTTTTAAGAAAATCTATAAGATGTTTAGAATATGAAATTCCTCAATCTATTTCTGATCCCTTTAATCATTCTTCCAAGCTTCTTGCTTTTCCTAAAGATAGATTTTTATATATTATATCAAGATTCTTCGATCGATTTGCCTAAAGGCGCAATGATTTTAAGAGAGTTGAAAGGGGATGAAAGAATAAGAATAGTTATATCCTTAAAGCTTAAGGGTCCTGATTTCTTGGAGAACGCGATAACAAAAGGTTTAATAAACGTACCTTTAAGTGAAGAAGAGCTTAGTTATTTCCTTCCAAGCGTTGAGGAGTACTCTAAACTGTTAAATTTCATCAAAAAAGCTGATCCTGAGAACATAACTACTTATAGCAACAGATTGCTCATTTCATTCACCGCTAAGGCATCTAACATCGAAAAGCTACTTAATTTGAAATTCTATTCGGTCTATTACAATGATTCCCTTTATTATTACTCAACTGTTCCTATGTTAAATTATGATGTTGCTAGATTTATAGGCGGTATCTTTGGTTTGAACGACATCGTTAGATTTAGGAATCAATTGAAGTTAATAGACGCTTCTAAACTTTTAACAGTAGATCAAGTTAGGCGTTTCTACGGAATAGATAAGTTGATAAACGCAGGTTATGATGGTTCAGGTCAGACTATAGTTATAGGTTCTGTTGGAAGCTTTGATCAAAATGACATTCGTCTATTTGCTTCTAGATTCGGTTTGGATATTCCTGAAATAGATAAGTATGAGATATTGGGTCCTGTTGATGAAATAGAATTTGAAACGACTTTAGATTTGGAATGGGCATTAGCGATGGCACCTAGGGCTAAGCTAGTTTTAGTTACAATTCCAGATTCTAAATTATCTAGCTTCATGGAGCTATTCAATTTCATAGTAAGCAGAGAGTTAGGTAAAATAATTTCGGTTAGCTGGCTATTAGAAGAGAATTTATTGAACAAGCGTGATATAGAAACCCTGCATTCAATATTTTTATTGGGGGTTGCTAAAGGTATGAATTTCTTTTTTCCTTCAGGTGATTGGGGCTCTAGCAATTCTCCTAGGTTTTCCTTTTTTAGTAACCCAATAAACAACACGATAGTTTATTATCCTGCATCGGATCCCTTAGTGATCTCTGTAGGGGGTACTGATTTGGTAAGAGGCGAAGAGATAGCTTGGGGAGGATTATTGAAAAACGGGACTTATGGCTCTGGAGGAGGATATAGTAAATATTTCAAGAGGCCCTTCTACCAACCTAAAGAAATAGGTGAAATGAGAGGTTTGCCTGATGTATCTTATCTTTCTGGGCAGACACGTCCTTATGCGATATTCTTCAAAGGGGAATTAAAAGCTGCATATGGCACTAGCATAGCAAGTCCTCAATGGGCTGCTATAGCTGCGATATTAGCTCAAATCAGCTCCAATAATCTAGGTTTCTTGAACTATAGATTTTATGATATTTATAGAAGTGAAGACTATGAACTTGTCTTCAAAGACATAACTAAAGGGAATAATGGGTACTACAACGCAAGCAAGGGATGGGATCCTGTAACGGGTCTAGGCTCTCCTAGGGCTCAAGAATTGGTTTATAAATTGGCTAAGAATTTCAAAAGCCTCTACATTTTGTCTTTGTCTTCAGATCCTTTAAAAATAAGAATAAACGGTACTTTGAGAGAGATACCTACAGTCATCGATTTTACAGACACTTTGAGTTTGAGCATATCTTTGAATAGAACTATTTACTTAGATAAAGGCACTAGATATTTGTATAGCTCCACCGAGGGCGTGATAGAAACTACGAGCGATAATTACAACTTGACTGTGAAGGACTCTGGAAATTTACTCCTAATTTACCGGAAACAATACCTGGTCAATGCTACTGCAAACATTGGCTATGTTGAAGGAGCGGGTTGGTATTTCGAAGGCGAAATCGCAAATCTTAGAGCTGTAAATCCTCTATATCTTTTATTCTACTTCAAAGGCTGGAAAGGTGATCTGAATTCAAATTTGCCTTATCTCTCTATCTTAGTAAATAAGAGCTATGATTTAAGAGCTGAATGGGAATTTTCTATTTTAGGCTCCATATTCTTCATAATAGTAATGGTATCTTTGATCTCATCGCTGCTCCTTATATTCATTAGATACAGAAAAATCATGAGGAGGGTGGAATGATTATCCCTCTTTTGTTATTTTTTTCAAATTAATGAAATAAAATAAGCAAAGAAAGGGGCAATATTTTCAATTTTTTCAAAAGAGGAGGTGATATACTGAAAAAATTGAAAAAATTGTTATTAAATAAAAAAAGAAAGCCATACCAAATATGAACATTGAACTTGAGAGGAAAAAATTGATAGGTGAGGGTCTCTTTATTACTCAGTTTGAAAAAACGAGTGAGATCATTGAAGAAGAAATAGCTCCAATTTTATCCTTTGACGGAATTAAATACAAAATCAAGGAGCAGGAAGTACCCTATGAATTCATGGAAAATCTAGAAAAGAGGGGGATTTTAAAAAAAGTTGGTTTGAAATCTTTTTTTGCTTGTCCTTATTGTGGTAGCTTATTTCTTATATTAAATGCTGTCTGTGCTCCCTGTAAGTCCCAATCTTTGATTAAAGAAGATTTCATGATTCATTATGAATGTGGCTATATAGGGGGGGTTAAAGAATTCTTCATTAAAGAAGATCTCTATGTTTGCCCAAAGTGTAAGAAAGTCCTCACAAAATTAGGTAGAGATTACGGTCGTCCTGGTAAATTATATAAATGTGTCAAATGTGGTGCCATCAACCAAACTCTTCCTATGCTTTTCGAGTGCTCTAATGGGCATCACTTTAGAGCAGAAGATGCGGATTTACTTGGTTATCCGGTTTATAAAATCGCAAAGATCAAAGAAATTGCAATTCTCAATGAAATTATAAAAGAGATTAAAAAATTAGTTGCAGAGTCTAAAAATGGTTATGAGGTGAAAATTTTCGAAAAAATAGAAACTTCAAGTATAAACTATATAGTTCCATTATATTTAAAAAATAAATTTAATGGAAAACAAATTTTGTTAGATTTCTTATTAGATGAAGAAAATATTGAAAATAGAATGATGAATATGCTTAAATTGTCATTAATACCAAACATTGATCTAATATCAGTTATTAAATCAGGAATATTAGATACAGATATATTTAATTTGGAGAGAATTACTTTGATTACAGTTCAAGAAGACGATAAAGACATAGTGAATAGAACGCTAGCAGCGCTTTTCCTAAAAATTGTTGGTCAATCCAAGTAATTCCAAACTTTAGGCAGGTTTTTTGATTTTAAACCAAGTCTAGGTTCTTAATACTAAGTTAAATTAAAAACCTGGAATTTTAACTAATTTATATCAATAGCTTGTTTTATTTTCCTATGGATGAAATTAGAAATCTGTGGGTAAGAGCTTTGAACGAAGCGTGGAATCCTTTGAGCATTTCCTTTGAAGAGGACGCTGAGGATTGGAAATCATTAAGCGAATTGCAGAGGAAATATCTAGCTGATTTATTCTTTCATCAATTATTTGGAGAGTATGAGGTGCTCATAAACGTATCAAGGCTTGCTTTCATAAGTAAAGATCTAGATGTTAGGTTTTTCCTTTTAACTCATGCTAGGGACAACACGGTACATGCAAACATTTTCGAGCGTTTCTTGATTTCTGTAGGTGAAAGCATAATGGATTTTAGAGGTAGGATATCTAATCCTTATTTAGAACTAGGATCTAAGAAGCCAGGAGAATTGCTTAAAGAATTAGAAAGTAGCTTTGATGAGAAGAAGCTCGCTCAATTTTTAACGATCTATTATTTAGCTTTGGATGGAATACTCTATAATACTAGCTATATAGCGCTTGAAGAATTACTCTTTTCAAGAGGCTTATTTAAGAATCTTTACACTGCGTATAAAAAAATAAACGTAGATGAAAAAAGACAAACGCTTTTCGGGGCTTATTATATAAAACATCTTTCGCTTTCCAATAGAGAAATCTTAGATACGGTAAGACAAACCCTCAACGAATGTACTCCTTTGGTTTTATCAGTGATAGGTTATTTTGCTCCTTTAGCCGAGTCTTTTAACAGGAAAATAGAAGAGTTCGCAGCGCTTTCTCAAGGAGTAATAGATGAGGAATTGACCATAATAGGGATAAAATAATCATACCAACTCTATTTTAGGCTTCGATACAAATCCTTCGAGCACTTCTTCTGGTATACTAGCTATTCCTATCGCTGCTATGCTATTCGCTATCATCCAACTAATTCCTGCGTTTAAGAGATTGTTTGTGTAAAATAACAAAATTATTGATAAAAATATGAAAAATAAAGAAACTTTTATTAAATAAGTATTAAATTCTATACAAAAAAATATTAATGAAATTATTTGTAACAAAACAAAAAGAAAAACAAAATATAAGAATGGATTATCTAAACCGTTAATAATTAGTGTGTATGCACTTTCGCTTATTATTCTTTGAATGAGCGGGATTAATGAATTGTTTATTAGTAAATGTATCGCAAAGAAATTAATATATATTGAAGAAATCAAGCTTAGAAATCCGTTGATAATCCAAATTTTGCTTTTATTTCTTATGCCCAATATGAACCAGCCTAATGAGGATAACAGGGTGCCTACAAAAAAGGGATTGAAAACATGACCTAGGGAAAGAAATACTCCTATGTTTATCTTAGATGCCATAAATCACATTTTCATCAGCTCTCCTATAACTTATGATCTCGTTTTCTTCAAACCAGAACTCTATTTCTTTCTTTGCTGTTTCTTTGCTATCAGATGCATGGACTAAGTTCCTCAACGGTCTTTTCAATATATTAGCCAACTCAGGGCTATCTGTGGAGAAATCTCCTCTTATAGTTCCTGGAAGTGCTTCATAAGGTCTCGTAGCACCTACTAGTTTCCTGACGACTTCTATAGCTCTGTTTCCTTCTATGACCATTGCTACGCAAGGGCCAGAAGCCAAGAATTCGGCTAACCATTCCTTTATCTTTTTACCTATCTCTACTGGGTTATCCGTTCCGAAATCTTTCTTAGGATCTATTCCCAGTTCTTTATATACAGTTAAAGACTTGTTCGCAACTGATATAAGCCATGATTCATCTGAGGGATAGAATTTCATCGCTTGTTCCTTTGTAGGTCTTATCATTTTCAAGGCTACTATCTTAAGTCCCGTTTTCTCGATTCTTGATATTATTTCGCCTATAAGCCCTCTTTGCACTCCATCAGGCTTTATCATCAAAAAGGTCCTTTCCATTTTCATTCTAAAAATTCCTTGAATAAATT
>JBEPYP010000069.1:0-5777 GCA_041641355.1 Thermoproteota archaeon
TATTGCCTCTTTTATCAAGGCTTGCTATAGTTCTATCATCCTGTGAAAAATCTTGAGTGCGCTGTTTATTATTGCATTTAACAGCAAACCCATTTCCAAAGTTATCTTCGTGTTCATGTTTCCTAGTATTGCTTTGATATTAAGTTATGAGCTGTTTAGAACTTAAGCTGTCTTCTGAAACAAAATACTTATGAACATCAAATTTTTCAACGTAAATTTGGAAGCTATATCATGGAAAAGATCGCTTTATTGCTCTTGGTTTTAATTTCATCATCGCTATTCGCAAATGCTCCTTCCTTTGAAATAGATGTGAAAGCCAAAGTAATAAGAGTAATAGATGGGGATACGTTCAAAGCCTTCCCTGTAGGAACTGTTAGATTGGCAGACATCAACGCACCCGAACTAAACGAGGCTGGAGGCATTGAGGCTAAACAAACTCTTCACGATCTGGTATTCGAAAAAACAGTTTATTTAGATGTCGATGATGTTTACATAACTGATAGATACGATCGAATAGTAGCAGTGGTATACGTGAGGATTAATTCCACCCACTTGCTCAACGTCAATAAATGGTTGATAGAGAACAATTATGTTAGAATTGTGGATTTTGAAAACGAATTCGATCCTAAAAGCTGGCAGCTTTATGCGTATTATCCTGAATGGTATGAACATGGTACTTTCACCGAAACAGTTAAGGAAACGCAAACATTCACCACCACTGTAAGAGAATACATCCGTGGAACTCAGGATTACATGATCATAGCTTTGGCGATTCTGCTAGGTTTATTTTTGATAACTTATGCGATAAAGAAAAGATCGAGGTGAATAAGCAATTTATCATGATCAAGGATTAAGGTAAGAGGCTATATTTTAGCAATGGTCCAAGACCCTTTATTCTTCCATGTACTTTTAATTCCTCGATGTTAGTCTGCAAATTCTTAGATTCATTATTCTCCCGCTCTCGATGGACCTTTTGTTAAGCTCTTCAACTTTAGAAACCACCGTAGTGAAATAGTTTAGCCTATAAAGGTAAACGTAGCATCGACCATTAAACAACGCTTTCCTATCTTTCTGTTTTAAGGCATTTCTTGCACTTATTCTTTAGCTCTGAAACTTTTGCATGTAGTTGTTGACTATCTCTTTTAGCGAATTCGTGTAACCATCCAATAGACATGTGGTTTAATAATTCGTTCACCAAATTAAAATAGTTCTGTAGCATTTGTTATATGTAAGTAAATGACTCAGCGGATACTATTCCCGAAAAAAGTTACACGGGAAGAGTTAAATTCGCTCGTTGATAAGGCAGCAGATTTAATAAGAACTGCAGTTGATTACAAGTTTATCCTTGTACTACTTTTTCTGAAGAGGCTAAACGACCTATGGAAAACTGAAAAGCAACAGGTTAAGGAGAGGATGCTAAAAGAGTTCGGTTTACCTGAAGAAGAGGCTGAAAAAGAGGCTGAAAAAGAAGTCTACCATACCTTTAACATTCCCAAACAGTTTCTTTGGGATGAGGTAACGAGAGACGTTGAAAACCTACCTGAAAATCTTGCTAAATCCATAAGCGAAATCGCTAAGCTGAATCCTCAGCTACAGGGCGTTATTAACAGAGTTGATTTCTTAGAGTTTGCCAGAAATCAGGAAAATAAAAAATTACTATGGGAACTAGTTGAACTTTTTAACAAGTACGATCTAGGTGGAGAAGAGGTTTCTCCCGATGTTCTAGGAGATGCATACGAGCACATACTCATGAAGTTTGCACCCGAAAAGGCAAAAGAGGGAGAAATCTATACTCCTAGAGAGGTTATAAAACTAATGGTTGAAATCTTGGATCCAAAGCCTGGGGAGAGCGTTTACGATCCTTGTTGTGGTTCTGGTGGTATGTTGATAATTTCTCATTTGCATGTGGCTGAAAAATATGGAGAAGAAGAGACGAGGAAGTTGTTTTTGTTCGGACAGGAGAGAAGCCCTGAGATTTATGCTATTTGCCAAATGAACTTACTTCTTCACGATATTAAAAATGCTAACATAGCTAATGGGGATACTCTTGAGTATCCCAGGTTTACTGAAAATGGAAGGTTAAAGCAGTTTGATGTAGTCATCGCGAATATTCCATGGAATCAAGACGGATACGGTGAAGAAAGACTTAAGAAAGCTGATTTTAGCGAGAGATTTTCCTTTGGATTCCCTCCGCAAAATTCTGCTGACTGGGCTTGGATTCAACACATGCTGGCTTCTGCAAAAGAAAATGGGAGAGTTGGGCTTGTAGTAGATAATGGATGTTTGTTTAGAGGAGGTAAGGAGAGAATTATTAGAAGTAAAATTGTGGAAAAAGATTGGATCGAATGCATTATTCTTACACCTGAAAAGTTATTCTATAATACTGGCGCACCTGGAGCCATTATAATCTTTAACAAAAATAAGCCGCAAGAGAGGAGAAATAAGATACTTTTCATTAACGCTTCAAATGAGTATATTCCGCATCCGTCTGTAAGGAGGTTAAACTCTCTATCAAAAGAAAATATAGGAAAAATTGCAAATGCTTATAATAAGTTCACTAATATACCCGGTTTCTCAAGAGTAGTAAGCCTTGAGGAAGTAAGAAGTAATGACTACAACTTGAACGTAACACTTTACGTAACGCCTGTTGAGGGAGAGGAGCAGATAGATATAGCTCAAGAGTTTTCAGAGCTAAAGAGGTTAGAAGTAGAACGAAGAGAAGTTGAACAGAAGTTAGAGGAGTATATTTCTCAATTAACTAAGCTAATGGGCGAATAATATGAAAGCTGATTTAGATATAACATTCTACAAAGAAACAAACTTCAAAGATACTGAGATTGGAAGAATTCCGAAGGAATGGGGAGTTGTTAGGCTTGGGGATATAGCTAATATTTCTTCTGGAAATACAGCACCTCAGGAAGATATCTATTTCAAAGATGGTAAATACCCTTTTATCCGAGTGCAACACTTAACCGACCTTGAAGAACAAAAGTATCCTGTGAAATACGACTTAGTAAATGATCTTGCTGTTTCAAGGCTGAAGCTTAAGAAGTTTAAAAAAGGTTCTATAATATTTCCAAAAAGTGGCGAATCTATAAAACTTGAAAAAAGGGCAATGTTGAAGAGAGATTCCTATGTTGTAAATCATTTAGCTGTTATAGAGCCAACAACTAAAAATGTGGACAATTTGTTTCTCTTTTATTATTTATGTACCATTCGGACTAGCAATTATTTAACTAAAACTACAATGCCCTCTCTAAATCTATCCATCATTCAGAAATTTTTTATTCCTCTTCCGTCCCTTCCAGAGCAAAAAGCCATAGCTCAAATTCTTTTAACTATTGATGAGGCTATTCAGAAAACAAATGAAGTCATAGCGAAGACTGAGAGGCTAAAAAAGGGATTGATGGAGGAGCTTTTAACAAAGGGGATAGGGCATAAGGAGTTTAAAGATACTGAGATTGGAAGGATTCCAAAAGAGTGGGAAGTTGTTAGGCTTGGAGATATTGCCTTAATTATAATGGGACAGTCTCCCCCTTCATCCACGTATAATAGGGATGGCATAGGTCTGCCTTTTCTTCAAGGAAAAATGGAATTTGGAGATATGTATCCCTCTCCAAGTCTGTATTGCTCAAATCCGATTAAGATAGCTGAAGCTAATGATGTTCTGATTTCAGTAAGGGCTCCAGTCGGTGATGTTAACTTAGCTTCATGTAAATTGTGTATCGGCAGAGGCTTAGCGGCCATAAGGTTTAATAATGAAAAAAGTAACTACTTGTTTTATTTTTACTATTTGCAAAAAATTAAGCCCATTCTTGAATCATTAGGGAAGGGATCCACATTTAAAGCATTAGTTAAAAAAGATCTAGAGGACTTAAAAGTACCAAATCCGTCACTTTCAGAGCAGCAAAAAATCGCTGAAATCCTTTCTACTGTTGATAAAAGGCTTGAGCTTGAAAGAAATAAGAAAGTAAGATTAGAAAGAATCAAGCAGGGTTTGATGGATTTGCTTCTTACTGGAAAAATTAGGGTTAAGGTGAACTGAATTGAATTTTTGGATTTTTTCTTCAAAAAATATTGAAAACATCGAAGTGGCTAAAGAGAGATTATTATGGGGATTTTGGAGTAAAGAAGTAGGGAGGAGGCTAAGAGAAAATTGGGCATCATTTATCAGACTGTACAATAAAATCAAACCCTTTGATATCGTGGTCTTTCAGATAGCTCAAACAGGAAAAATACATGCTCTTGGTATAGTAAAAGGGACTTACTATGATGATCAAACACCAATTTGGCCTGAGGAAAAAAATCGCGTTCTCTTTCCTTGGAAAGTTTGTTTTTCCAGTTTAATTTTTTCTAGGAAGCCTTTCACCTTGCTTTTTACCAAAGGAGAAAGTTATGTCGAAGGCTATGGAATTGGAGAATTGCCTGAACATGAATTCAGAAAAATACTAACAGAGGTACAAAAACAACTTAACCAACTTAACATGGACATCAATCTAGGTTGATTAAAATGGTCCTCTATACAGAAAAAGGCACGGTTGAAAATTTCATCATTCAAGAACTCCGAAAGCTTGGATGGGAGTATGTAAGCCCTGAAGAGATGAAGTTAAGACGGAAAGAGAATTTTGGGGAACCTTTAGTTATAGAGGATTTAAGAAAAGCTTTGAGAAGGATAAATAGCGACGTAGAGCTAACAGACGCCGATCTAGCTTTCATTCTTGTCTCATTAAGAACTATCCCAGCAAATATCGGAGGTATCAAAATATTTTTAGATAAATTTCGAAATGGTCTGGTTGTTCCTATACAAAAAGAGGGCAAAGAGAGAGTGGTTAAGATCATAGATCTCAAAAAGATTGAAAACAATGAATTTGTTGTTACAAATCAATTCAAAGTAGAGGGTTTAAAAGGCAGTATTAGAGCAGACATAGTTCTTCTTGTTAACGGTATTCCATTGGTGCTTATTGAAGGAAAAAATCCGACAAGGGAAGAAGTTGATTGGACCGACGCTTATAGACAAATTAAAAGATACGAAGATACGGCACCCGAACTTTTCAAGTATGTTCAATTTTCGATAGTGACAGATGGAATAAAGACTTATTATTTCCCAAACGGCTTTAATGAAGAAAACAAAGATTTTCTAAGTGTTTGGAAGGATCCTTACCCATTCAAAGTAGAGGAGTTTAAAGATGATATACTAAAAATAACTGTGTATGGTCTTCTATCTAAACCGAACCTTCTTGACCTAATCGAAAACTTCACTTTCATAAGAAAAGAGAGAGATAAATCTACAAAGATAATGGCAAGATACCAACAATTCAGAGCTTCAAATAGAATATTTCAAAGGGTGATAAACACATTAAGAGGAAAGGAAAACAAAAAGTTCGGGTTAATATGGCATTGGCAAGGCTCAGGGAAAACCTATACAATGGCATTTTCTGCTTGGAAACTTTTCCATTGTCCAGAGACTGAGCGTCCAAGCATTTTTGTAATAGTTGATAGAATAGATCTAGAGGAGCAAATTGAAAAAGACTTTTCATTTATCGAAGTCCCTATAGAAAAAGTTGATTCCATCAGAAAACTCATAGAAATTTTAACGTGGGGGAGGGAAGGAAAAAGAGGAATATTTCTGGTAACAATGGAAAAATTTAGTCCAAAAGAATTTGCACAGCTTGAAAAAGAAGGGGAAAGAATAGAGATCAAGAGGGAGAATGTGATAGTTCTCGCTGATGAAGTGCATAGAACTCAATATGGAAAGTTTGCCTCGATGATGCGTAGTA
>JBEPYP010000070.1:0-5776 GCA_041641355.1 Thermoproteota archaeon
GCTAACAAGGTTGCTGGAGGTGAAGGCAAGATATATTTCTTCGCCGATAATTTTAGGCTGGAACCTTTAGAAACAGCTAGTACAGACAGACACCTGGTAGAATTCATCCAAGTAGATGTTGAGATATTTGGCGCAGATCATGAAGAAGCAATGGCTGTTGCGGAATCACTCCTTAAATATGTGATTAGAAGTATGAAGGAGCATGAAAACGATTTGAAAGAAATATGGAATTATTTCAGACCTTTTTCGATTAAAAGAGGGCTTAAGGCTAGAACTGAGCTTAGGATTTTTCAAGAAGATTTCAAGAGATATAAGCATAAGGAAGTCGTCGATCTACTCCTTGATTATCTCAAGGAAAATCCTGATGTTATAAAGAAAATGAAAGAATTGTTCGGTTATGAACCAAGAAAACTTAGTTATCAAACTGAAATTCCTTGGGAATATGAATGGTTAATATCTTACATTCACGAAGAACCTTTCTTCATATGCGATTATCCAAAAGGCGCTAGAGGTTTCTATGATAGAGAATATTCACACAAATCCGGTCTATTAATGGATTTTGATCTATTATACCCTGAAGGCTATGGAGAAGCGGTATCCGGCGCTGCAAGAGAGTTTGAATACGAGAAAGTCCTTTCAAGGATGAAAGAATCAGGTGAACATTCTAAAGCATATTCATGGTATCTTGATTTTTTGAAAAAACACGGTAGACCTACTGCTGGTTTTGGAATAGGTTTGGAAAGATTGACCAGGTTTATTTGCGGCTTACCTTCTGTTTATCTTAGCATTCCAGCTCCTAAGATGCCTGGGATCTATTCTCCTTAATTTTATTTCAAATGAATTTCTTTAGAATATTAAAGAAAATCATGCTGATCATGTTCATAATTATAACATAATAAAATATTCTAGGTTCTATTCCTAAGATTGTAGTGACAGTATAGCCAAATATTAAAGATACCTCGCCTGGATTTGTCATCACAGATGAAGATTTCAAAGATGTTGGAGTATCGTATTTGAGAGATTTCAATGAGAAAAATATCGTTATAGGCTTTATGAAGTAAAGCAAGGAAAATAATAGAAAAGGAATATAGAAATTCTCTGCTAAAGACCAAATATTAAGGTAAAACCCTATGAAGAAAAAGAACAAAGTATGAATTAATTCTCTAAAAGGGGCTAGCAGGTCTTCCAGTTCTTTTTTCGCTCTTGTAGAAGCGAAAACTATTCCTGTTATGAGCGCAGTAGCTATTATGCTTACCTTTAAGTAAGTACCCGTGTAGGATATTAAGAAGGTAAACCCTAAGACGAAAATCAAAAGATTATTCCCGCTTATTTTATCCATTATTTTTGGTATCGCATAGCTTCCTCCAAGCATAAGCGTGCCTATAAATAGTGTTAATAAAGTTAAGTAGGTTACAAAATCTATGTAAGATAGGCTTGTACCTATCGCTATTTCTAGAATGTTTAAAATGATCACACCGACAATGTTTTCTATCATCACGATTCCCATAATTATAGATGCATATTCTTTTCTGCTTTTCGTTAATGGATCTAACAAGATCAAGGTTCCACTTGGTACCAAAAGAACTGCGAGTAAAGCTGCTTCTAACTGAGACCATTTACAGAGGTAAACTGCTGTTATGTAAAAAAAGGAAACCAAAAAGAAGATTTCCACCATTGAAACAACGAAGACTGTTCCTGAGTATTTCTTTATTCTAGTAACGGGGAGGTTTAACCCTATTATGAACATCAATAGTACCGAAGCGAAAAAGTAAAGAGCTGAGATAGCTTCGATGTTCTCGATTAGTTTAAAATTGAATATCGATAGTGTATTGTCACTCAATAAAATACCCGTAATTAACCCTGCTATTGGCGCATTTTGTTTTTTCAGAACTATACTTAATAGAAGTCCCAAGGATAAAATAAGCGCAATATCTTTTAGGAATTGTTCAAGGATCATAATAAGAGAAATAACATGAAACTTTTAATTTGTTCCTATTCAATATTATCTAGAAAGCCCCGGTAGCTAAGCAGGTATAGCATCCGCCTTGTAAGCGGAAGGTCGCGGGTTCAAATCCCGCCCGGGGCTTTTCTAAGCTTAAAGTATTAAACAAATTAAGTCTAGAAAAGAAATCTAGTTATGAGTGCCGATTTGGGAATAATAGGCCTAGGCGTTATGAGTGAGAATTTGGTCTTGAATCTTTCAGAGAAGGGAATAAAAGTTGCAGTTTATAACAGGACATCTGAAAAATTAAAGGAGTTTGTAAAACGTTTTCCCGATATAAATGTGATACCGTGCTATAATTTAGATGAATTCGTAAGTAAGATAAAAAGTCCTAGGAAAATAATGCTCTTAATCAAAGCAGGTCATCCTGTTGATGAGATTCTTGATGCTTTATTGCCTAGACTGGAAAAGGGAGATGTAGTAATGGATGCAGGAAATTCTCATTTCAAAGATACTGAGAGGAGATTCTTGGAGCTCAAAAAACACGGAATTTATTTTATGGGAATGGGAATAAGTGGCGGTGTAGAAGGTGCTAGAAAGGGCTTGAGTATAATGGTAGGAGGAGATGAAGAAGCCTATTTTAGGATGGTCGAGCTTTTGAATTCCATTTCTTCCTCTTTCGCTTCAAGACCTTCCCATGGTTTTTTCGGTAAGGGCGGCGCTGGTCATTTCGTTAAAGCAGTACATAATGGAATAGAATATGCCTTGATTGAGCACATTTCAGAAGTTTATTTTCTGTTAAAAGCTCTTGGGAAGAAAAACCCTGAAATAATAGAGATTTTTGAAAGTTGGAAAAAAGAGGGTTTAAATTCTTTTTTGCTTTCTGCAGCTTCTAATGTATTGAAGGCAAGGGAGGGAGAATCTTATTTAGTAGATTTGATCTTAGACAAAGCTGAGCAGAAAGGAACAGGCAAGTGGGCTGTGGAGATTTCGTTAGAATTGGGGACTCCTTCTCCTTCAATTTCAGCCGCCGTGATGGTTAGGCTCATTTCCAGCTTTAAAGAAAGGAGAGTGAATATCTCAAAGATTTTAAGTCTTCGAAGAGAGATGATAGAAGTTTTTCAAGATTTTCTCATCCCAAAGGCACTGTTTTTAGCTAATCTTTCTTCTTATCTACAAGGTTTAGATTTACTTAGAAACGCAAAATTCTATGGTTATAGCTTTGATTTGAAGGATGTTATGAGAGTTTGGCTGGGAGGAAGTATAATAAGAAGTGATCTTTTAGCTGAGTTGTATCATGAGAAAGTCGAAGGAGATATTATGCTCTCGGATTTCGTAGTAAAGAAGATTAAAGAAGGTCTTGATTCTTTAGCCAATCTTGTTAGTTTTATGGCTAAGAATAAACTCCCTTCTCTTGTGATATCTTCTTCTTATCAATATTTAATCAATTTCTCGCACGAAAGACTTCCCGCTAATATGACTCAAGCCCTTAGAGATTATTTCGGCGCTCATGGTTTTGAAAGGATAGATAAAGAAGGTGAATTTCACTATGTCTGGTTATAGTTAAGAAGTTCTCTTTTTTCATTTTCCACAAGTTCTATTATCCTCCAATATAATTTCTCCGATATAATTTCTTTAACGAGCAGATCTTCAAAATTATCTTTATCCAATACTTTGACTTCTCCTTTTTCATTCAACACGACGTCTACTTCAAGGTCTATGTAATTAATCGTATTTGGGTATATTTCTACAGGGGTGGAAAAATTCGAATATATACCTATTAATTTTCCATCACTTCTGTAATAATAAGTTCTAGATACCAATGAGCCTAACTTATAGGTAGATATTGCATAATCTCCTATCTCCTTTTTAGCTTCTATTCCATCGTAATATCCCATCCCTTTGATCTTTCTCATCAACGTAATACTCCTTTCTTCTTTATCTAGACTGATTATCTTCCCTGGAGAAAGTTTTATTAATCTACCATCTACCTTGTAGTGATGTATGTTTAAAATCTTGCCTTTTCTGAATATTTCTTCAAAGAGACTTTCATTAATGCTTTTTTCTATCAACTCCCTTGGGACGTTGTTCTGCAATAAACCTTCTGCAAAATGTATTAGAATACTAAACTCCTGACCGAAATTCCTTAAGAAATGGTGTTCTCTTATAGTAGGCAATACGCTATTCCTCAATTCATCGAGTTTTCTCTTATCTTCGTAGCTTAAATGAACTTCACAATAGGATATACCTTCGTGTAAAATGTCAATATTACTTTTATCTATCATAGTCTTGCTTTTATTAAGAAGCAGGTAAAGCTCTTCCTTTATGACTTTGTCATCAGTATTTATGCAACTTTCGAAGAACTCAACACCCCAACCTTGAGGCAATAAATCTTCGGCGATTTTTAAAAGTCGCTTACCCTTCCAGCTATTTAGCAAGTGTTCTGGTATTTTTATATTCCCGTTTTGAACGAGCATTAAATACTTTCCTGCCATGCATATGCCGCTTGAGAATAAAATTTCTTCTCCGAATACAGGATTTCTAGTAGAAACTATTAGCTTACTATTCACTGGAAATCTGCCTAAAACATAGCCTTTTATATCTCTTACCGAGACTAAAGATTTCTTCTCATCTTCTTTCTCTACATTAGCTACCGCAGTCATCCCCAAATTAACCTTGCTCTTCTTGATCAAAGCCGATTCGAATTCCTCCCTAATAATTTTCAATATTTCTTCTACATCCCTTTTTTCCCCGAAAATCTTCAAACCAAAAAACCGGGGATTAGATATGATAGCTACAGTCCACTCTTGGCTTGTTCTATTCAGTTCAAGTCTCTTAGCTGTTGTCTTTGAAGGAAAGGCAAGACCATAACCTTTATCTTTAAAAAACTTAGAAATCGCAGTGCTGTAAATACCTTGAACATAAATGTATTTATTTAACATCAATCTTTTACCTGTTCAAGAATGCTAATAACTTTCCAAATTGTGGTTCTAGCGTAAATCGGCAAAGCTTGGTCTTGTACAGCTTCTTCAAGCCTACTTATACTACTCGCTGCTTTAACTGCATAAGAAGTTATTCTTTTGTCTGATAACTTTTCGACCACTTCTTTGCATATATCTTTGATGTTTCTTGGCAGTGCTTGATCTTTGCTTAAGTTATTGAGCATCTCGATAACCATCTTTATTTTTTCCTCGCTCCTTTGCATTTTTCTTATTTGATAATCCTTCGTTTAATATAAAAAAATATGCGTTAAAATAAATATAGTCATGATAAAATAGTCATGGTAGAAGGAGCTAAAGAGAACGTATACAAGAAAATGGCTGATTTGCTTAAAGCAGGCAATGTAATGTTAGCGGATTCTTGTCCTGATTGTAAGGTTCCTTTGTTTAAAATGAAGGACGGTAAGATAATATGTCCTTCTTGTAATAGGGTTGCGATTTACGTTAAGCATGGAGAAGAATTAAATATAGTAAGATATCAAACGATCGATAAACTTCTATCCACAGTTGTGTATAAACTCAACGAGCTTGAAGCTTCGATTATCAATGAGTACGACGAGGTTAGACTAAAGAATAAAGTCGACTTGATCAATTCTTTATTGGAGGTATATGAGAGGCTTTCTAAGATAAAAGCTTCTAGCTAATGGGAAAGGGTTTTTTCATCGTCATTGAAGGGATAGACGGTGCTGGCTTAACCACAAATAGCATTTTCTTAACAGAATGGTTAAGAAAGCTAGGTTTTAATTCGTATTATACTAAAGAGCCTACAAAAGGACCGATTGGATTATGCATAAGAGAGATGCTCAAAAGCGATGTCGACCCTTTCATTTTGACT
>JBEPYP010000071.1:0-5744 GCA_041641355.1 Thermoproteota archaeon
AAGCTTGTGTCATTTGCTAAGGGTATGTCTTTACCTTTTTCAAAGTTCTTGACCAAATCCACGCTCCCTCCTCTAATCTTCGTATCAATTATCATATGCTTATCAGGATCTAAGAACCTCATCTCTCTTTTTATCATATTTTTTATAGCTTTTTTCGCTATTTCATGCACAGGAACTTCTTCTCCGTTTACTGATAAAGTAGATCTTCCGACCAAGAGCAAGTAAATCGGGATCGTTACTTCTCCTCCTCCAAATTCAACCCTTGCTTGCCCTCCTGCTAAGACTGCTTTATCTACATTATGGTGCAAAACTCTATTATATTTGCTTAGGAAATACTTAGAAATTTCTATACTCGCTTCTTCGGCCGCCATATCACATAGAGAATCAGGGTGTCCTATGCCCTTTCTTTCAACAAATTCGAACGGAAGCTCAGGTACAGCCCTTTGATTCAGAAATGTAATAATTATATCCATTTCTCATTTTTCACTTTCTTCTAAAATAAAAACTTTAGGAATTTTTATTCTTACCATGAATATTTAAAGGCGTTGCAATATATCAGCCTTGGTTATTATCCCGCTTATTTTACCTTCAGAATTCACAAGCACTGCTTGATAATAAGATAATAAAAATAGTAGGAGTTCCAAGGGAGCATCTTCAGGTATTATAGGAAAAGGAGGTTCCATAATTTTTTCAACTTTTTCATTCATGATTTTGTTCTCATCCAACTCTTCAGCTAATTTTTCAATTATGGCTTGTTCAGTTATGCTTCCTACTACTTTACCGTCATCGATTACGGGCAGTTGAGAAATACCATTTTCTGCCATTTTCTTAGCTACATCCTTTATTTTTTCATCCTTTCTCGCGAATATTATATTTCGTGTTGCTAACTCGCCTACTTTTTTCGATTTTTTGGAAACTATGGGCAGTAGCAATTCAGAAATTGCCTTAATTTTGCTGTAAGTCGGATCTAAATTACCTCTTTCAAGTTTTGCTATGAAAGATTGACTTACCTTGCAAAGTTTGGCTACCTCTTTTTGTGTAAGGTTAGCTTTCTTCCTTAGTTTCTCCAATTCAGATGGGTCTATGATTAATTGCACATTGAATTAACTCTTCATTGATCTTAAAAGATTATAAGGTTTTATGTTGATGTTGTGTATATTTCAAATTATGAAGATCTCAGTCTGGTTATGACACTTTAGAGGAAATACCAAAATATGTCAAGTATAGTAGCCAGAAAACACGAGATTGAGAATCGCTACGGTATAACTTTATAAATGGTGAAGGTTAATTTAGTAGTAGCATGGTTAACTCTGAATTTCCTAGCGTTCAGCTAACAGTTATGGATGCAGAACCTGATAAAGTAGGAACTCCTTATGTTTCAATAAGTAGGGAAGTTATGAACGAATTGGGCTTAGTTCCTGGTGATGTAGTAGAAATAATTGGTAAGAAAACCACTTATGCTTTGGTTTATCCTTTGAAGCATGATTATGATCGTAGCATAATAAGAATGGATAGTACGATAAGGAAAAATGCAAAGGTAATGTTAGGCGATATTGTAACTATTAGACCTGCTAAATTAAAGCATGCAAACAAAGTTGTTTTAGCACCAGTAGCTCAGGCTTTGCCTCCTGATATTTTGCATTATGCAAAGAGTAGGCTCAAGCATACCTATTTTTACAATCCTAGACCTGTAAGTAAAGGAGATGTAATAAACGTTCCGATAGGTTTAGGTAATGTATTCAGTTTTATAGTCGTTTCTGTTTCTCCAGGCCCTTCAGGTATTGTCGATGAGAATACTGAAATAACGATAAGAGAAGAGCCCGTGAAAGAAGAAATTGTAGCGGGGCCTTCTGTTACTTTCGAAGATATAGGAGATCTCGAGGAAGCGAAAGCGAAGATAAGGGAGATAGTAGAGCTACCGTTGAAGCATCCTGAATTGTTCAAAAGATTAGGAATAGATCCGCCTAAAGGTGTACTTTTAATTGGTCCTCCAGGTACAGGCAAAACGTTACTAGCTAAGGCTGTAGCTGGTGAAAGTGGAGCTTATTTCCTGACCATAAACGGTCCTGAAATAATGAGCAAATTCTATGGAGAATCAGAAGCAAGATTGAGGGAAGTATTCAGGGAGGCAGAACAGAATGCACCTGCAATAATATTCATAGATGAAATCGACGCTATAGCGCCTCCAAGGGGTGAGGTGGTAGGAGAAGTCGAAAAGAGGGTTGTTTCTCAGTTGCTTGCTTTGATGGATGGAATGAAAGGGAGGGGAAACGTAATAGTTATTGGAGCTACAAACAGACCTGAAGCTGTAGACCCAGCTTTAAGGAGGCCTGGTAGATTTGACAGAGAAATAATAATAGGTATGCCTGATAAGAAAGCTAGGAAGGAAATATTAATGGTTCATACAAGGCACATGCCTTTAGATTCGAACGTTAATCTTGATGAGCTCGCTCAAATCACCCATGGTTTTAGCGGTGCAGATATAGCTGCATTAGTAAGAGAGGCGGCCATGCACGCTTTAAGACGTTTCATTCCTAAGATAGACCTAGAAAAAGGAATAATTCCACCTGAAATTCTTCAGAATTTAAAAGTTACGAGGGAAGATTTCGATATGGCTTTAAGAGATGTTCAGCCCTCCATATTGAGAGAAGTACTTGTAGAAGTGCCAGATGTCAAATGGGACGACATAGGAGGATTGGATCGTGTTAAGCAGATATTAAGGGAGGCTGTGGAACTTCCTTTCAGAAATCCTGAAGTATTTGAGAGAGTAGGCATAAGGCCTACTAAAGGAATATTGTTATTCGGTCCTCCAGGAACGGGTAAAACATTATTAGCTAAGGCAGTAGCTACTGAGAGCGAAGCCAACTTTATAGCTGTAAGAGGACCTGAATTATTGAGTAAATGGGTAGGAGAGTCTGAGAGAGGAATAAGAGAAGTCTTTAAGAAGGCTAGACAAGCAGCTCCTTGTGTTGTATTCTTCGACGAAATCGACGCTATAGCGCCTGCTAGAGGGATGAGATTTGGAGATTCGGGAGTTACAGAAAGAATGGTGAACCAACTCTTAACGGAGATGGATGGCATTCAAACTTTAAAGAATGTAGTGGTTATCGGCGCTACTAACAGAATCGATATCATAGATCCAGCTCTCTTAAGACCTGGGAGGTTTGATTCGATAATTTATGTTCCTCCACCAGATCTACCAGCTAGGCTTCAAATACTTAAAATACATACTAGGAAGATGCCCTTAGATAGCAGTGTAAATCTTGAAGAGATAGCAGCAAGAACGGAGGGGTATACAGGCGCTGATCTTGAAGCTCTCTGCAGAGAAGCTGGAATGATAGCTATAAGAGAGAATGTCAATCCTTTAAAGGTCACCAAAGATCACTTCGAACGTGCACTTAAAAATGTAGGACCAAGCTTATCGCCTGATGACATTAGGAGTTATGAGGAAATCTACAAGAATTTCAAACGAATGCATGCAAGGAGAGAAGCCAAACCTTTAGGTATCTATATGTAATTCTAAGATCCATTCATGGCTAAAAGGGTAGTAATATGGGGTGCAGGAGGTAGAGATTTTCATATTTTTAATATTTTATTCAGAGATAAGGAGGAGTATGAAGTCGTTGCTTATGTAGTTTCCCAAATACCTGGAATAGCAAATAGAAAATATCCTCCATCGTTGGCGGGAAGACTTTATCCCAATGGAATACCTATCTATGAAGAACAAGATTTAGGAAGGATAATAAAGGAGCACAAAGTTGATGAAATCATATTAGCTTATAGTGATTTGCTCTATGAGGACGTGATGAAGAAAGCAAGCTTTGTACTCTCATGCGGTGCAGATTTTAGGCTCATTTCACCTTTTGCTACGATGCTTAAGGTAGATAAACCAGTCATAGCTGTAACAGCTTCTAGAACAGGTGCTGGAAAGAGCACAATCACTAGGAGTTTAGTCAAGCTTCTCAAGAAAAAAGGGATAAAACCAGTCGTAATCAGACATCCTATGGCTTACGGAGAATTAGAGAAAAGCGTGGTTGTTAGACTTAGCTCTATTGAAGACCTAGATGAGATGAATTTAACAATAGAAGAAAAAGAGGAGTTCGAACCTCTTCTTAGGGAAGGCGTTGTTTGTTATGAAGGAGTGGATTACTCAAAAGTCTTTGAACTGGCAGCCAAAGAAGCTGAACTATTAATATGGGATGGAGGTAATAATGACCTTCCTTTTGTAAAATCAGATTTAATGATAACCGCTGTGGATCCTTTCCGTTTAGGTCATGAGAATTCTTATCCAGGGGAGATAAACGTAAGATTAGCCGATTTAATAGTAATAACTAAAGCGAACACCGCTCCTAAAGGGAGTGTAGAAAAGACTAAGGAAAGTGTAAGGAAATTGAACGAAAAGGCTAGAATAATCGAAGCTGATTTCGTCATTGAAGTTGATAAACCCGAATTGATAAAAGATAAAAAAGTCATAGTAGTAGAAGATGGTCCTACAGTAACACATGGCCATATGCCTTATGCTGCAGGCTTCATAGCTTCCGAAATGTATGGTGCTAAAGAAATAGTGAATCCTAAAGTCTACGCAGAGGGAATATATAAAGAAATATATTCCATATATACTCATATCGCAGAGGTCGTACCTACTTTGGGTTATAATACTGAACAACTTAAGTTGTTAGAAGATTTTTTGAATAAGATACCTGCTGATTCTATAGTACTAGGAACACAATCAGATATATCTAGATACTTAAAGTTGAATAAGCCTGTAGCTAAAGTGAGTTATTATTTTAAGGATAGATCCAATCTCTTTGAACAAATTATTGAAGAATTTCTTAAAAAGTTTCTTAATAAATAAGAGTATATCTTATACAATTAAAATTTTGATTTTTCCCAAATTTATCTTTTGAACAAAGAGATGGAGATGGCCTTTGTATGGCAACATGCTACGCACTCAAAGCACATAATACATTCTTTGCTATTGATCCTACCTAATTTAGCATTCACCACATCGATTTGAACAGGACAGATTTTATTACAAAGACCGCATTCATCACACTTCCCTACACCCCTATATATTCCAAGAAAGCTTTTTGATGAGAATAAAGCGTTGAGAGCACCCATGGGGCAAATGTATCTACACCAAAATCTAGTTATTCTAGCACTTAGAACAAGAATTAGTACGAGTATGAAATATCTGATGAAAAGGGCTGTATTTATGGATGAAAAAAGTTTATCAAAACTAGCCGGTAATATGCCCAAGCTGAAGAGTAAAGGTATAGTACCGAAGAGGGTAGCATCTGGAGAGATTGAAGTGAAGGGCATTATCGATACTCCTCTGCCATATCTATTGGCGAAAGCCTCCAAGGAGTTTGTTATTGTTAAGCTAGCTAGACTTATTGTAGCTATTATAACTAAAAAAAGAACTAGATACTTGAAATAAATCATTCTTGAATGTATTTTGGAAGATATGTTTCTGTTAGCGCCAAAAATATAGCTTAGCAAGTCTTGAGCAAAACCGAAGGGGCAAATCCAGCCGCAGAAAAGACGCCCTAATGTTACATTGAACAAAATTAGAGTAGCTAATGGTAGGAGTGGAGGTATTAATAATATTATCATGACTTGTAGCATGTCAATCACGCTGGGGAAAGAAGTCCATGGATATGATAGACCTATTATTGGCAAGGGTAATGCTATACTAAGAGCTAAGTTTGCTATAAACAAGAATATCAATTGAGTTGAGAATC
>JBEPYP010000072.1:0-5730 GCA_041641355.1 Thermoproteota archaeon
CAATTATTACAAATGGAGCTTCAGACCATATATCACTAATGTTTGTTACTTTTGGTGGAAAAAAGGCATTTAAAAGATAATATTTAGTAAGATCAATTATATTAACTACGTTCGAATTTGTGGATATTTTATCCACAGATCTAGGCCATATGAGATTTGTCAACGAACTGGTTACTTGGGATGGTTTATCAACGCTAATCATAAAACTCTTGAGCTTTAATTTTTTTAATTGATCTGGATCGAATAGAAACTGCTTCTCCCCCCAATAGATAAAAGTGACAGGTCTATCCAAAGAGTAACTATAGGCTGGTAAAAACGTCGCTTTTTTATGTAAAAAAAAGAAACCTAATCCTAATGTTGACCTTAGCAGAGAACGCCATAATACCCTTCGAGTAATATCGCCAATTTCATAAAGAAAGAAACATTTGCTTAGTCCGTATGAATCGCTGGCTATGTTAAAACGAATGTAATAATCTCCTTCCTCCATCTCCAAATCTGAACCGCCTTTTAGAAAATCATAAACCCGTAAAAGATAGTTCCTATAATTTTTCAACATTTCACTATTTTCTAAAATACTCCCAAAGTGTTGTTCTAGCCTTCCAAGCCCTTCTCGGTTTTCCATCATGATTTACCCTTCAGATTATCAACATAAATGAATAATGAAGCGTATTTTTAAATTTCTAAACAATATTAAGTTGTGTAACAAAAGTAAAATAAAGGCGAAATATTTTTCTCTTTAATCTTTTCTTTAAGTTTATGACTTTTACTGCCCTCTTGGGAATGGTTAACATTAGGGAATCACCTTGCTCAAAGAGTTGTCAACTCCTAAAATACCTTTAACCTTAATCCTAACCTCTTGCTCAATGCTCATCTTTATCACTAACAAGTTAATATCGCTAAACCCGTTATTATGTGAGTGCATATGGCGAAGAAAACCATCGATGAAGTGCTAAAAAAATACTCAGACTGGCTCATGAGTCAACCCAATGTAAATGGAGTGTGTATTGAGAAGTACCCATCTGGAAAACCATACATTAAAGTTTTTGTGACTAAGCTCACAGACGTTGTTAAAGAAAAGATTCCAAAACAACTTGAAGGTTATAACGTAGAGATCGAAGAAATTGGCGAGATATATCCTCTGGAAGAAATTTAGATTTGACATTAATTCACAACTCAATGAGTAGCGACAACAAAAAGCAAAGAGTCGCAAAGTTCGAAGGAGATAAAATTCTAGTCAAACTAAACGCAGTAGTATTGCCAAAAAGCGCGTTAAAGTATGTGATTGCCCATGAGATAGCGCATATATACACAAAGAGACATACAAAGAAATTCTGGAAAACTATTGAACTGATGTGTCCTAATTTTAAGAAAACACAAGTGCTCCTCACGAAATATGGTTATGGTCGTTATATAGTTCGAGACTTTTCAGAAAATGTTTAGGAAATTATTGACTCGACTAAGAAAACCTAAGAAATCTTTGGTTATAACTGGTATTTTGCCGGATCTTAAGTTATCATGTGAGTTCCTCTCTTCTTCCCAATCTGTTGATGGTAGCTGGTCTAATGATATTTTAACCAGCGCATTGGTGTTACGAGCGCTAGCGATTTTCTCAGAATCAACAGGAGAAAAATCACTGTTTAAAACAGAAATCAAATCGGGAATCGAATTCCTTAAAAGCGCTATTAATTCTCTATCAGATAAGATACTACAAACTGAAGACCTCTATAGTGGCCTAGACAAAACAGCCATTGATTTTGGAAATGGGGTTTTTACACTCTGGCTTACAAGGTCTTTAGAAAATGATGAATTTCTACGAAAAATACGTTCTGCTTTTTTGAGAATTGAAAGCGATGTTGCAAAGTTCATCAAAGCTCTTAACAACGTTGAGGTGGCGTGTAGCGTCCTAAATTGTTATATGATTTCTTCCTTTGACCATCCCTCAGAACAAATTTTAGATTTCGCTATTGCTCAAATTTTTTCAAAAGATACTTTACCTAAAGACGCTTTTTTGTTAGCTATTACGCTTAAATCCTTGCAAGAAAAATTCCCTTCTCTGCTAGAAGAGAAATGGAATCGTCAAGTAGCGCGAAGAACAGATAATTGGAGAGATATGTCCCTGAAAGATGGGCTTCAGAAACTTATAATCGATAAATCTATGGAAATTATTGGAGAAAAAGTGACGGACCTTACTACTTTGTCATATGGTTTAATAGCGTTATCTCGATTAGGCGTTAGTACTCCTGACTTACAGGAGAAAATAATCGACTTACAGGAGAAAATAATCGAAAGATTGTTAAGTAATAGAATCAATATCTGGAAAAAAGAGGCTCCATTATCAGAGTTAAGCTACTTCGTTTGGTCTCTTTCGGAATCTCCTATTGCAAAGATCGCCTTTTTTCCATTTAAGGAAAAGGATTACGTTATCACAGCAATAAAATGGTACGAAAAAATGAAAGCTAGCAAAATAAAGATGCTCAAGTCAACCCAGTATAACTTACTCATTTATTTTATACTCATCCTAATTTGCTTGGTTGCAATTATAAGCTATTTTGCGTTTTCCGATTTGGGAATAACACTAACTATACTTTCCGGGTTGTTAGGAACTTTTTATTTTTTAGTTAACTGGATGTCAAAAAATGATTAAATAAACCAGAGAGTCCGCCATAACCACGAGTCTTCTTTCGGTTTTATTCCAAAAGACGATAGTTGTGCTATATTTTGCGCAAACTCTAGAGTTGCAGGCAACCTAACGGAGCCTGCTATTACTGTCTGCCAATGCAAATTTGTCAATGAAAATACATGATTACAAGCTTCTTCTAAGGTTTTAAATGGGCACTCTTCTCTTTCTAAGTTTTGGACTATCACTGTTATCGGATACGAGATCGCTCTTTTATCTGTAGGTCTGGATGCACCTGTAGTATAGAGTACGGCAGTTCTATTATTAAGCGCGATTGCAGTTCCTCTCAAGGTATTACAATATTTATCATCTTTGTTAAAAACTAAGACTGAGGGAGTATTAACGATTGAAATGAGGCCATACTTGATTTTTAAAGATGAGAATTCTTTGTTGATAGCTGAGGTAATACCGAGAATTTCCTGAGAGTGAAATAGGGAAAGTCTATGAAAGGCGATATTTAATGTTCCCTTTTCTTGAAGGATTTCTTTGACCCGAGGATCGCCTACAGATTTCTTTAAAGCCTCTCTTATTATAGTTTCCATGATTTGCGTTGGTACAACCATGCCCAAAGTTCTTTCAATGTCCGCTTTAAAAAGTGGTGAAGAGACAACGCCAATCAACTTGCCAAAACGATCAAGTATTGTAGCATACCCTATGGTAAAGCCTTTCTCTCGTTTAGATCGAACAAAACGCAAACCTATTGTCAAGTCAATACTTTGTGTACTAGTTTCGGATAACTTTTGACGGACTACCCAAGCAAGACCGCCTATCTTCCCATAAATGTTTAGTGCAAAATTCCATAGAGAATAGCCAAAAGGACGATCGCTCCTTCCTATATCGTACAATATCCCAGCTCCACCAGTTTCATATTCATAAAAAGATGCGTACTGGCATGGAGAATTTAGATTAGTGAATTCACGTTTCGCTTCAAGATATTGATCACGATTTTTCAAAATTGATCTATGACTGGAACCACCAATAATGGCAATCGGGCAATTTTCTCTCTCAAATACCTCGTCAAAATTTATTTTTCTTAATTTCAATTCTTGTTGCAAGTTTCCTGGCTTATACGGGATAAACTCATCAGCTTCAGGTACGAAGGCCTCCTTTAATTTAAATTCACTCTTAAAAGAATTGAAACTTATATCATTCTGTCCTCTCCTTTCAAAGTAACCATCACGTAGCATAGACATTAGCCTTTTCAAATTCTTGAAGATTATATCTTCATCTTTTGGGTAAAAAACAAAAAACTCTACACCTCTAAACTTCCTTAACGTTTGTCTGTCAGAAGTGTTAATGTCATATGGTCCATACTTCCTAATTCCCTGTACAGGATAAAGGTTTTCATTATCAGGTTGTTTATCATCAAAGATATATGGAGTTTGTAAAATTGAAATTTGCTCGAGTTTTTCAGTTTGGATTGTAACCGCAAACACGGTTGCTTCCTGTTCATCCCTTAAAACCATTGTTCCAACCCCTTTTGTTCAATTTTTTTCTCCTCCCTTATAAGTTCGTGATAAATAAATTTAAACATCAAAGTCTTGTTAGACAAATTTACTTTAAGCGGGAATACCGTTTTACTCATCAAATCCAACCGTCTACAGTACTCCTTTGAATCGCATCGAGAAGCCCGTATAATGTTTCTTTGTCTTTCAAAAGGATCTATAACAGGTCTATTCTTCAACTCATAGCACTCATAAACGAGTTCAGGGCATATGCATACATTGTTAACATTTATACGCAAGATCTTCTCAAGAGATATTCCCAAAACCACGTACGTAAAAGTTCCTGAATGGATTATCTGGTTCTTATCATAAATACTTAGCTTATCTATAACTAGATTTTTTTGATCCTTTAATTTTATACGCAAAGCATAACGTATAGCATCTCTTAGCAATACAATGCTCACAGGATACCAAAGAAGATCAGAAGTAAAATCCTCCACTATTTGGAGCCGTTCCTCATTCCATTTCAAAAAATTGTCAGAAATGACCTCCTTCAGATTTAGTTCCTCGATTTTCTTTCCATCTATCGGTACAATCCATAAAAAATTTTCGTAGAATGAATGGGCAATACCTTTATCTAATAGACGTGCTCGTAACGTCTTTCCGCTGGGATCTTGTTTTACGTCCTGCCTGGTCATCTTTACTTTCCAAACTGGTATAGAATTGAGAGTATCGCCCTGGTTAATAGCCAGCGGTATGGATAATTTATTAGCTTTCATAATCCGCCTCCTGCATCCATTTTCCTCAATCTAAAAATATTTTTAATCGTTGCAAATATTTAACATATTTATATTAACTGGTACTGAAGATATGCCAAAAAAGTTACCTATCTCCTAGAAGCTGAAGGGTCTTGACGGTTTCATGTTGTATAAAACGAGTAGTGGTCTCGATAGCTTTGGTCGAGTGGGAAGAAAACAGGTAACAATGTATGTTTGGTTGAATAAAAAGGGAGGGTGAAAAACACTATCAAAAATTCATAATTCATAACAAAGTTGAATGGACCCAAATTAAAGAAGATAGAAAAATTAAAGCTCAAATTAACGCGTTCTATCCAAATACTCTTTTCAATGATGCAGAATCAACATTAATTCCATTGAAAGCTGGAAGTTATGTCTGCGGTGCAACTCTAAGCTTGGAGTACTATTACTGTGAAATTAAGCGTATCCAAGAGTTTGATTATGATTCATTAACCCACCTCATAGAATCTTAGATATAGATGCGGTGCTTCAGGTAATGTTCAAGGCTAAAAGGATTTTAAGCAAGCTAGTAGAAAAATCTAAAAGACCTACTAATGAAAATGGAACACTTCAAAAACAAGAGGTTTGGCGTTGAATTCTGTACTTTAGACCTTAGGAATAAGAAGTTGATATCTCTGTTAGATTTCGTGGAGGAACTCAAGCGTTTCATGGAAGAAGTTAAGCGTTCTCGTTCTTTAGAGCGGCGATAAAATTCTAGGTTTTCTCTTCTCTGTAACTATCTTCTGAGGTTCTGGATTCTAATTTCATTAATTTTATTTTCAAGCAATTCGATCTGTTCATCTAAGTTCTT
>JBEPYP010000073.1:0-5708 GCA_041641355.1 Thermoproteota archaeon
CGCCTGGCCTTACATAGGTTAGAATGCCGTTTAAATTAGCTCCATCATAGTAAAGCAGACCTCCTGCTTCGTGGATCATTTTGGATATTTCTAAAACGTCCTTTTCGAAAAGTCCTAGCGTATTAGGGTTCGTTAACATGAAACCTGCTGTCCTTTTAGAGATCTTAGATTTTAAATCTTCGAGATCTACTGTTCCATACTCATTTGATTTGACCTCTACTACTTTGAAACCTGCCATCGTAGCGCTGGCTGGGTTTGTCCCATGAGCAGAATCGGGAACTAAAATTTCATTCCTTATATCTGATTCGTGATTAACTTTATGATACTTCCTAATTATCATCACACCTGCAAGTTCAGCATGAGCACCTGCTGAAGGTTGGAAGGAAAACTTATCCATCGCTGTTATTTCACAAAGAGAGCGTTCTAGCAGGTATAGGAGTTCAAGTAAACCTTGCACAAATTCTTCAGGATATGAATCATGCATCATCGTGATCTCTTTTAGATTAGCTAGTCTTTCCATGACTTTCAAATTGTACTTCATTGTACAAGACCCCAACGGGTAAGTCGTAAGATCTATTGCAGGATTCATCCTGGCCAACCTTGTAAAATGTCTGACGACAACGTTTTCAGGCAAATTAGGTATGTTGATTTCCTTTTCCCTCCTCATAGAAACTGGAATTAGGTTTATTGCTTCTTTGAGTTCTTCTTCGTTGGACCAGTATGTATGATCGCTTTTAATATCGCTATACTGAAATATCAAACGCTCAGTATATTTGGGTTGATTATACATTTTCCAATACCTCTTTCAAACTTTCTTTTAATTCTTCAAAGGATCTCTCGTCATGGTATTCATTGACGCCTAGTAATAAGCTATCTTTGAATTCATTGAAATCCTTATCTATTTCCTTTCCTAAAAAGAAACCTTTCTTAAGCATTTTTGCTTTAATGTGAGCTGCACCATGACAATAAGCTAAGAAATTCCTGAAATGAGTAGCTTTGAAAAGAGGAGATATAAAGCCCAATTCTTTTAGCAGCTCGCTTAATCTTCGAGTATTAATTAAAATTCTCGCAGCGAGTCTTTTAAGACCTTCCTTTCCATATAGCGCAAGAAACATCGCGGCCCTAACAGCGAGTAAAGACTGATTGGTGGTTATGTTAGAGGTAGCTTTTTCTCTTCTTATATGCTGCTCCCTTGCTTGTAGAACTAAAGCAAAGCCTAGTTCTGAACCGTCCAAAGTTGTAGTACAACCCACTATTCTCCCAGGCATCAAGTGTATTAACTTCAAGTCTTCTCTACAAGCTATCATTCCTAAAGAAGGACCGCCATAACAAGGATGCAAAGCTAAATGTTGAGCTTCTCCTACTACTATATCTGCACCATAGGAACCCGGTTCTTTGATTATTGCCAACGATATTGGATCTGTGCCTACTATGAAAAGGGCTCCCGCTCTTTTAGCTATAGAAGAAATCTCATCAACAGAATCATCGATAACACCAAAATAGGTCGGACATTCTACATATATACACGCAGCGTTTCTTATTTTAGCTTCGATCTCTGCTAAGTCAGCTTTACCTTCATCTTTAGTTATTGAATAGTCGACGATCTCTACACCCAAGTCCTTGAAATACGTCTCGACTACTTCCCTTCTTTTTTTACGCATATATTTAGGCATAAGTACCTTATTCCTATCAGTGTATCTAAGAGCCATTCTAATAGCTTCACAAAGAGCTGTGGAATGATCATACAAGGAAGCATTAGCGACATCCATACCTGTTAGATCGCAGATCATGCTTTGATACTCAAATAAAATTTGCAATAGGCCTTGCGATACTTCGGCTTGATAAGGGGTATAAGAAGTTACGAGCTCGCTTGAAGAAGAAATATAATCGATTGCTGCAGGTAGATAAGAAAAGAAAGGAGGATCAGGATTAAAAACCTTAGCGGGCTCTAAAACTTTGTTCTTCTTCAATTTCTCTTCAATCAAACTCAACGCTCTATGCTCACCCATTCTTCTGGGCAAATTCAGTTCCTTTTTTACCTTGACTTCCTCGGGTATTGTGTCTAAAAACTCGACCATATCTTCTATAAAAAAATTAATATTTATTAACACTAATAACTACAGAACGAAATGAATAAGTTAGCAATATTTCTCATAGTCATATTTGTAGCAAATACTCTTATTGTTACGACGAATGCGCAAGGTGAAGCGAATATTCAGCTTTATAGATTAATCGAAGTCTATCCAGGTTTTTTGGTAGTTAAGGATAGATTGAGTATAGAAGGAGGCATCTATAACTTATCGATATATTTGTCCATGAGCGAATACGAGAACTTGTATTCTATTTATCTAGACAAAGGATTTCCTATTCAATGGGGTTTACTTAAAGGAAATCACATAGGATTCAGTATCCCTCTTAACAACTACCAAGGAAACTTGACTCTTACAAGGGTCTATAGCGAGGGAATTTTCATAGGTCTTAAGCCCATTCAAGTTGAGATTCCTGCGTATTTGGTTACAGATTACGAATTAAACAACCTTGTAAGTGAAGTAGAATTCAAATATTCTGTAATTAACGTAGAAACCACCTCGCCTAAAGAAGTGGTCAAAAGTTTCATAGGAGGACGTACATTCCTAAAATATAATGCCACTAGTGTGAAACCCTTCAATAATACTCCGCTAACCTTCACCTTTGAACCTCAGGAAGGTTGGCTTAAAATAGAAAACTTGACGAGGAATTTAATAATCGACAATTTGGATTACGTTAAGGTTGTAGATACCTTCATGATTAAGTACATAGGTAGAGCACAAGTGATTAAAGAGTGGAAACCTTATTTATTACCCAATGCTAAGGTCATATCAGTAAGCGATAGTTTAGGAGATCTCACGTATTCTAATGAAGTGATTCAATTAAGATATCCTTTAACTAGAGCATTATATCAAGGAGCTCTTCTTAACCAAACCAAGGCTACGATCACGATAGTCAGTGAGATCAGGTTAGAAGACCTAGGTACTGTAGATAAAGGAAAAGGAAGCTTCAATGTTTCATTAGATGTCCTGCGAGCAAATAATCTACTCATCGATAACCTTGAAGTAAAGATAACAGTGAAACATTTTAAAGAGATAAACATAGAACCAATACCTGATTCGACCATAAAAGGTCAGGATGGAATTGATTACGTATTTTTCCTTAAAAATGTAGACCCCAGCAGGAGCTTTAAAGTTGACATTAAAGGAACAATAAATCCTTATATATACAGCTTATATACAGTTAGCCAAGCCCTGATTTTAGTATTGATCTTGTTAGCGATATTTGCAGCATATCTTTATTTCTCAGGTCCTTCCATCATCTCAACAGTTAAGATTCCTGAGATTCCTAAGTTCATAAACCTTGTAGAGGAATTGATGTTGAACAATGAAGAAATAGAAAGATTAGAAGAGGAACTTGAGAAAGGTACAATAAAGAAACAAGATTACAATCTTAAGATAAATAGATTGAAAAATGAGATAAGATCAAAAGAGAATTATTTGAAATCCTTATCCTCTTCTCTATTGACCAAGCATCCTGAGACCAAACAAATAATAACAGCGATCAACGAAGCTTATTATGGTTTGTTGAAAGAGCAGAACAACCTTAGAGAATTGAAGAACTCATATAAAACTAAGAAGATTCAGCCTTCTGTATATAAAAGGACTTTAGAAATACACATGAACGCAATAAGAAACAACAAGGCTAAATTAGATAATTTATTGAACCAATTAAGGGAAAAATATATGAGATAGCGCCGCCAGGATTCGAACCTGGGTCTCAGGGTCCAAAGCCCTACATGCTTGACCGCTACACCACGGCGCTACCACTTTAATAAAATTTAATAGTTGGTTAATAAAGTTAAACCCGAATAAATCTTATGGAGAAACTTATACCTACCCCCCTAAAGGAAGTTCATGTAAATAATAAAGCAGAACTAGGAGAATTTGCAGGTTGGGAAGTAGCAGCTAATTATTCTAACCCTATAGAAGAAAGCCTAACAGTAAGGAGTTCAGTGGGAGTTTTCGACGTTTCCCATATGGGCAGGATTATAGTCAAGGGTAAAGATTCACAACATCTCCTTGATTATTTAATTACGAAAAACGTGTCTAAGCTGAAACCTGGGAAGATAATAATACCTGCGGCAATGCTTAACGAAAAAGCAGGATTCGTGGATGATCTTTCTCTTTTCATGTTAGAAGAAAATGAATACTTGATAGTGTGCAATGCTATTAACAGACTTAAAGTATTCAAATGGATTGAAGAGAAAGGAAGAAACTATGAGATAAACCTAGAAGACATAACTCTTAAAACAGCAATGCTAGCCATACAAGGAAGAAAGGTGGAAAGCTTGGATTTTTTACCATTAAACCTAGGAAGAGAAAGCTTCATCAAAGATTTTGAAATCTTGGGAATTAAAACTATATTAATAAGTAGAAGTGGATGGACCGGAGAGAACGGTTTTGAATTGATAGCAGGAATTGAGGAAGCAAAGAAATTATGGATTAGTCTAATAGAAAGAGGTGTAAGGCCTTGCGGAATAGTGAGTAGAGACATTCTTAGATTAGAAGCAGGATTCCTTTTATATGGAAATGAGATAAGCGAAGATGTGGACCCTGTAAGGGCAAGATACTGGATATTTTCTTTGGATAAAGATAAGTATATAGGAAAAGAAGCTTTGGAGACAATATTGGAAGAAGGGGTCGATACAATAAGGGTTGGTTTGGTGATGAAAGATAAAGGTCCTCTGCCTAGAAAAGGTACTGAGATATACTCAAGAAACAAGTTAATAGGTAAGGTTACAAGCGGAGGTTATTCACCAATCCTTGAGAAGGGAATAGCGATGGGCTACATAAAAAGTTCACATTTTTATTTAGGAGGGACTGTGCAACTTAAAATAAGAGATAAATTCTTTAAAGCGAAAATTGAAGACCCCCCGTTTTTCAAGAAATAATGCATGAATTAGCTTCTGTGAAAGATGAAAAAAACATTATTTATTACGTAATTTATCATAACAAAAAATATAATGAATTATTTGTTATACCTAAATATTTAAATAATAAAAAAATAAAAGATGTAAATGAAATAGTAAAAATCTTAGATTTTCAAATAATTAAAGAGTCAAAATATTTAAAAAGAAAAGCGATGATACTCCCGCTTCATAAAATAAAAGTATACTATAATCCTATAGCTAGACTGAAAAAGCTAATAAAAGAACCGCGTGATGAAACCGAACTCAGAGTTAAAGAATTAGTTGAGCTTTTAGTAGAAGAAAGTGGAGAAGAATTAAGTAATTTCGGTATAGGAGGCTCTATTTTAATTGGCTTACATGGTAAGAACTCGGACATAGACTTGGCATATTATGGAGAAAAAAACGAAAAAATATACTCAGCTTTATTAAAGCTTAGAGAAGAAAAAGTCTTAAGACCTCTTGACGAAGAAGAATTAATAAAACTTTACAAAGAAAGAAAATTGGAAAAAATAATTGAATTTAATTTATTCAAAAATATAGAAAAAAGAAAAATAATAGAGGGAAAATTTAAAGATAAGGTATATTCCATAAAGCCCATTTTAAGGAAGGATTTTGAGCCCTATAGAGTTTTAGGTATTAGAAAATATGAATTCGCAATAAAGGATGATTCTCTAAGTTATACTTTTCCTTCTATTTATAAAGCCGAGAG
>JBEPYP010000074.1:0-5684 GCA_041641355.1 Thermoproteota archaeon
CAATAAAGAAGAGGTAGAAAGCTTCAAGTTCGTAGATCTAGACAATGTAGAGGAAGAACTTAAAGGAGAGAAGATATCTGAATGGTTAAGAATCCCATTAAAAGAGTTAAAGAAATTTATTTAATTTATGGAAAGGATAGCCGTAATAACAGGAGCTTCAAAAGGAATAGGTAAAGTCACAGCAATAGAACTTGCTAAAAAGGGAATAAACGTTTGTCTGCTAGCTAGAAACTATCAGAGATGTAAACAAACTGCAAAATTCATCGAAGAAAAATATAATGTTAAAGCATTACCGCTGAAAGTGGATCTCGGAAAAGATGAAGATGTGAGAAATGCAGTAAACACAATAATAGATACATTCAAAAGAATAGATTACTTAATAAACTTCGCTGGGTATGTGCTAGATTTAGAAATATGGAAGAAAAAAGTGCATGAACTTGACAACAAGACAATACTTGATATCTTCCAAATAGACTTCATGGGTTCTTTTAGAATGGCCAAGGCATGCTTGCCCTATATGATGGAACAAAATTACGGTGTGATCATAAACATTTCATCAACGCCTGCTATTTCAGGAGATATCGAAGGCGCAGCATATTCTTTTGCTAAAAGCTCTTTAATTTCGCTCTCTAAGTTCATCGCGAGAACTTATGGAACATATAACATAAGAGCCTATACGATTGCATTAGGAAGTATAATGACCAGGGCGACATATGCGAAATTAAGCAAGAAAGAAAGAAAACAATTGGCCGAAGAGACTGCCCTTAAAAGATGGGGCAGGCCTGAAGAAATAGCTAGGTTGGTCTCTGCTTTGATAAGCGAGGATTTTTCTTTTGTCACAGGTCAAACTATAATCGCAGACGGCGGGGTCATATTATATTAAACTTTTTGAATATATTTTTTGTTGTGTATAGAGAAAAATCGGTAGGGGCTGTAGTATTCACAAAAAAAGATGATAAGGTATATTACTTGTTGCTTAAAGCTAAATACAAACGAGAATATTGGGAACTCCCCAAAGGATTAATCGAACCTTCAGAGAAGTTAAGAGAAACAGCTCAAAGAGAGGTTAGAGAAGAAACTGGACTAGAAAATTTTGAAATAATAGATGGATTCAAGGAAAACATAAGCTATGTTTATCGAAGAGAAGGAAGACTCGTCCAAAAAGAAGTGACCTATCTATTAATAAGGGCAAAAGATACTAATGTGAAAATCTCTTCAGAACACATAGGGTATGAATGGGTCGAATATGAAGAAGCTAAGAGAAGACTTAAAGATAAGCTTAAACTTGTTATTGAAAAGGCCAATCAATTTATCTTGGAAAACGTTCTTCCTAGAGAAAAAACTCTTTTAGATTATTTTAGTAAGAATCAATTTCCTGTTTAAAGGGGATTGATCAAAATTTATTAATAACTTCTTTATAACAATTAACACGATCTTGCCCCCATAGTTTAGCCCGGTTAAGAATACTGGCCTTTCGAGCCAGGGATCGCGGGTTCAAATCCCGCTGGGGGCATAATTTTATCAACGCATAAGGGCCAAACATAAATCACAATACTAAGGTCTGGAATGCTTTGATACGAAGCAAATGCTTGAAGTTTAATTTTTTGGAAGAAGCTTTAAAAATACTTTCGATAACTATTTTTTTAGAACGCCTCGGTAGTTTAGCCCGGTTAAGAATACTGGCCTCTCAAGCCAGGGATCGCGGGTTCAAATCCCGCCCGAGGCATAATTTAAAAACACGTTTTCACTTAAGGAAATATATGGTACAAAAACATTCCAATGACTTAGTAAAACCCAGCGGAGGCAAAAAAGGTAGCAGTAGAAAAACTCGGCGTTACGAACTAGGCGGACCTCCTACTTTAACAATACTGGCCGAGGAGGAATCAAAGGAAATAGACAGAGTTTATGGAGGGGGTTTGAAAATACGTCTTAGAAAAGCAAAGCATGCTAATGTAGCTGATCCTAAATCAAAGCAGGTGAAGAAAACTGAAATTTTAGCAGTCGTGAAAAATCCTACAAACGCTGAATTCGATAAAAGAAAAATAATATCTAAAGGAGCTATTATAAGAACATCCTTAGGCGAAGCAGTGGTGACCTCAAGACCGGGTCAAGATGGAATAATAAATGCTGTATTATTAAGTGAGAAGTAGAGATTACTTGGTGATCTGGCCATCTTATTTAGAAGCAAGTATTTCAAGAAAGCAAGGAAGGAGAGTTTCTCTCAAGATAGCAATAGAGAAGGTAAAATTGGAGGAGATAGCGAGCTGTGCTTCTCAATTAGGTTATAAATCAGAAATAATTCGAGACAAAGCGTACCCTAGATCCTGGTGGATTAAAGGATGTGTAATCATATATCCAAAAAAAGAAAGCAAGGGATCATTTCTCAAGAAATTAGCACTAAAAATAAAAGAAGAAAGAAGGAAAATAAAGCATTAAAGAAAACTTCCAAGCGACTTTGAGAACTTTATGCGAGTAAATATAAGGTTCTATGAATAAAGGAAAAGCCCAATGGTGTTCTCAACAGAAATTAAGAATTTTCCTGTAACATAGGAGCGACTGATTGTCTGTTGAAAGTAATCGATGAAAATACATAGCTTCCATGATCGGCCCAGCCATAATGCATGAAACGAAAGCTTTTTATAGTTTTAATTCAAAAGAAATGTGCAGATTTCTGATGAAACAGCTCGGTTTCGTCTCCCACATCAGCAAAAGAGGTAGAATAATAGTCAAGGCTGAAACAGTACCTAAACTGAATACTGAAGTATTTGATAAGGATTCTAAACCTATAGGTATAATCATAGATATCCTAGGACCTGTAACTTCTCCTTATTTAGCAATTAAGCCTTACAAAAAAGAAGATCTGGAGAAGTTAAAAAACGAAAAGCTCTATATAAAATGACGAACCTAAATTTTACCCGTAGCCAGTGCGATTTATGCGGTTCAAAAGAATTGATAATAAATTACGAGGAAGGTTCTCTAATTTGCAAAAACTGTGGTAACGTATTAGCTAATCATTTAATAGATCATTCGAAAGAATGGAGGACGTTTTTCGGAGAAGACGAGGTAGCAATGACTAGGACTGGTGCTCCTGTCAAACTCGCTATTCACGATAAAGGAATAACGACGGAGATCAAGCTAACGTCAAAGGATAAGATGCATGAAAAAGAAATGAACAGATTTTTGAATTTGTCTAAGTATCAAAAAAGACTTAGAATAAATGATTCTAAAGATAGGAACTTTTATTCTGCTTTTATATTATTAGATGAAATTAGCATTAGGCTAGGTTTGCCGGAAAGAGTTAAGGAAACAGCAGCACAACTATATAGGAAAACTATTGAAGAAAACCCAAAAAAGGGCAGATCGATAAGAGGTCTATTGGCTAACTGTATTTATATAGCGTGTAAAATTTGCGATCACCCAATCAGAATAAAAGACATAATGGAAACACTTAACGTCAAAAGCAGAACCTTCTCTAAGTATTATGCTGAAATAATCAATAGCCTGTCGGATGATAATAGAACAAAGATCAAGTCAAATACAAGTCTAAACTATGTTCCTATGATATCTGAAAAACTCGGCCTAAATGCAGAAGTCGAGATAGTTTCCAAAAATATAATAGAGAAAGCCTTAAACACTGGAAAGATTGCTGGCAAATCACCTTTAAGCATTGCTGCTGCAGCAGTATACATTGCTTGTACGCTAACTAACAATAAAAGAACCCAAAGACAAATAGCAGAATGTGCTGGCATAACTGAGGTCACTATAAGAAACATAAGCAGAGAACTTATTAGAAACCTAGATATTAATGTTTATTTGTGAAAAGAAAATTAAACATAGCAGAAATAGAACAAAAACTATACGAAATAATAAAGAAAAATAAAGTGGGAATTGAGAGGAGAGAGCTATGGAAGATTTCTAAAATCAAAAGCGAAGATGGAACAAAGGCTTTAATAAGGCTCCTTAAGAAAGGTTCAATTTTACAAATGGAAAAGTATGTGAACGGTAAAAAGGTCTATATTCTCAAAGCTCCAAGTGCTATACTTAAAATTTTGCCCCTAGAAAGTATATATGACGTGCCATGCCTCCCTTGTGGTGATTTCAATAATTGCTCTGAACTAGGTAGTTTAAACCCAACTAATTGCGTTAAACTAAACAACTGGTTAGAAAGCTAGTTTATGGATTTGGAGACAAAATTAGAATTAATAAAAAGACTCCCCACTGAAGAAATTCTTCTTGAAGAAGAATTAAGGGAATTGCTTACTACAAATGAAAATCCTTCACACTACATTGGGTTCGAGATATCAGGGCTTCTTCACCTAGGTACTTTGATAATTACTGGAGATAAAATAAACGATCTATGCGAAGCTGGTATTAATTGTACCGTTTACTTAGCGGATTGGCATAGTTTTATAAACAAGAAACTAGGGGGTAGTTGGGAAAATATATTAAAAGCGGCTGAATACTACAAGAAGGCCTTTAAGTTTTATTGTGCAAAGGCCAACATCCTCCTAGGTAGCAAGTTCTATGAAGAAAACGCTGAATATTGGAAAGATATCATGAGATTCGCTTCTAAGGTAACTTTAGCTAGAACGGTCAGGACTTTAACTATAATGGGGAGAAACGAAAAAGAAGAATTATCGATGGCTCAATATTTTTACCCCATAATGCAGGCTGTAGACGTGAAATACATAGGTAGAGAGATAGCCCATGGCGGCATGGATCAAAGAAAGATACATGTGCTTTGTAGAGAAATATTTCCTAAATTGAATTGGAGAAAACCAATAGCTATACACCACCATTTGCTACCAGGGCTAGCAGAACCGCCTAAAATTGAAACAGAAGATAAGACAGAACGTGTAGCAGCAGCTAAGATGAGCAAATCTAAGCCATGGACTGCCATATTTATTCACGATAGTGAAGAAGAGATTAGGAGGAAATTAAGGAAAGCATGGTGCCCCGAAAAACAAGTTGAAATGAATCCTGTACTAGAGATAGCAAAATATATAATCTTCAGAAGAAAACAAAGTCTAACTATAGAAAGAGAAACACGATATGGTGGTACCATAGAAGTGAATTCCTACGAAGAACTTGAGAAAATGTATGTTAAAGGAGAAATACATCCGTTAGATCTTAAAGAAGCAGTTGCAAAGGAAATAAATTCAATTATTGAACCTATAAGAAAATTTTTTGAAAGTGGAGAAAATAAAAAATTGGTGGAAATAATTAAAAAATTTGAAATTACAAGATAACTTTCAAAACCGCATCTAAAAGCTGATACCCGTGTTCTATAGTACCAAAAGACCCTTTTGAACATTCAATTTCTGAAAATTTGCTTATATCGCCCCTTACGAAATGAGGAGAATATAACATGAAAGGTACTGGCGAATCACTATGCGCTTTTAAAGATGGAGGAGTTGAATGATCACAAGTGACTAATATATTAACCTTATTGATGTCGATGAGTTTTAATAGATTGCCGAAGAAATCTCTATCAATTTCTTCTATGACTTTTACCTTACCTTCTAAATCTCCATCATGACCTTTTTCATCAGCCCCTTTTATATGAATAAATACGAAGTCATAGCTATTTAGATATTCAGCCACGGCCTTGGCTTTCTCAGAATAGGAGAAACCATATTTCCACGAAGTATCCATCTTCAATATTCTAGCTATCCCTATTTCCA
>JBEPYP010000075.1:0-5647 GCA_041641355.1 Thermoproteota archaeon
GGGAGGCTTGGAATGATAATATCAAACACTTGGCTCCAGACTGATTATGGAATAAAGTTTGGGAATTTTCTTTTAGATCACTTTAAGATAAATGCAGTAATAGATATAACCCTTAGACTTTTCAAAGATGCTTTGATAACAACGTGCATATTGCTTGCAGAGAGAGAAACTGATAAAACGAGACGATTAGAAAACAATGTTGCTTTTATACGCATTCCTGGCGAGGTTGAAAGCATGGATGATGTTGAAGAGCTTCGAAAAGCCGTGGATACATACAAATCAGATAAATACACTGTGATCGTGGTGAAGCAGAAGGATATACCAAGAGACGAGAAATGGATAACCATGTTTTCTGAAGCCACGCATATTCTGAGACACATTACAAGCCACCCACTCACAGTGAAGCTAGGAGAACTATTCGAGCCGTCTCGTGGAAATACTAAATATACATACATGGCCTCTACAGGCAAAATAAGTGGAACAAAAGACCCAGGTAGTAGTGAATTTTATTACTTGTCGCCCTCGAAAGTAAAGGGATTTGAACTCGACAAGTTTGCATATCCCAATGCCTCATTAAATGAGGCATTAATCTATCCAGCCATAACTAATGCTAAGCATGTAAACTATTTCACGTTCACTAAAGAAGACTGGGAGAAGATATGCGCGTCTGATGATGAATGCTACATGTTCATAGGTCATAAGCCTAGGCAAGATCTCCCAAAAGAAGTAGAAGAGTATGTGAGACGCGGGGAAACTGAGATCAGGGCGAAAGCCAAGGAAAAACAGATGGGTGGCAGGGGGAGATTGGCATGCGAGACAGAAGCAGCAAAAGCTAGGACGAGGTATTCACAATACTTCTATGGTTGGTATGATCTAGGTGGAGTAATTCCTGTTCGTATATTTGCTGTTTATTATGGGCATCGCAAAACCAGGTTCGTTTATACCAATTTCCCTGTAGCAATGTGTCATAATTTTATAGCACTAATACCTAAGGAAAAAGTTTCTCTTGATGAAATTCACATAAAAGCACTCCTAGCTTATCTTAACTCAAGTTTTACACAGTTATACATTGAAACTAAAGGTAGGAAAAGCCCTGGAGGGGTGATTGGCCTGGAGGTAAGTATTACTAGGGAGATGTTGGTTCTCGATGTGAGGAAACTAAGTGCTGAGCAGCTTGGCTTGTTGGCTAAGCTCTTCGACGAGTTGGAAAGTGAGACTAGAAGGATTGGTGGCGCATCTGCTAGAGACCAGCTTGAGAAACTCAAGCCAAAGATATATGAGATAGATAGGACTATAGCCGCGATCTTAGGCATTAAAGAAGAAGATGTTAAGGTTGTGCAAAGAGAAGTAGATTCGATGGTTGAGAGAAGGGTTAGTGCAGCAAAAAGAAGCCATGTATAAGTAAGACGAGGTTCAGCTTACATAAGTTTTGACAATCCTATGTAGGCTTTGGGGCGCATCAGCCTCACCCCTTTCATTGGGGGTATTTCATTAGTCTCGTCCCCGATCCGGGTAACCCCGCTTCTATCTTGGAGCTCAGGATAAAGTGGGATAGGGACTTCAGAAAGGAGGTGGAGGAGCTTGGATATAAGACGGATGTAAATGATCCGTTAAAACCCTATATTGGGTCCCTGCCGGTGAAAATCCTCTATGTTGGGGATCCTGGGAGCGAAAGGCTTTCGCAACGGAGCCTATGCATGTAGAATATTCACTAGATAGTCCTTTTCAATCTTCTCTATGTTTTCTTTCGAAAGCGAATTTAACTCTTCCCATGTAGCTTTTTTCGGAAATAGTATCCGCTGAGTCATTTACTTACATGTAACAAATGCTACAGAACTATTTTAATTTGGTGAACAAACTATTAAACCACATGTCTATTGGATACATGCATTCGCTAAAAGAAATGGTCAACAGCTACATGCAAAAGTTTCAGGGCTAAAGAATCATTGCAAGAAATGCCTTAAAACGAAAGGTAGAAAAGCGTTGTTTAATGGTCGATGCTACGTTTACTTTTATAGGCTAAACTATTTCACGGCGGTGGTTTCTAAAGTTGAAGAGCTTAACAAAAGGTCCATCGAAAGCGGGAGAATAATAATCTGAGAATTTGCAGACTAACATCGAGGAATTAAGAGCGCATGGAAGAATAAAGGGTCTTGGACCATTGCTAAAATATAGCCTCTTACCTTAATCCTTGAGCGATGATAAATTGCTTATTCACCTCGATCTTTTCTTTATCGCATAAGTTATCAAAAATAAACCCAGTATAATCGCCAAAGCTATGATCATGTAATCTTGAGTTCCGCGAACGTATTCTCTTACAGTAGTGGTGAATGTTTGCGTTTCCTTAACTGTTTCAGTGAAAGTACCGTGTTCATACCATTCAGGATAATACGCATAAAGCTGCCAGCTTTTGGGGTCGAATTCGTTTTCGAAATCCACAATTCTAACATAATTGTTCTCTACCAACCATTTATTGACGTTGAGCAAGTGGGTGGAATTAATCCTCACGTATGCCACTGCTACTATTCGATCGTATCTATCAGTTATGTAAACATCATCGACATCTAAATAAACTGTTTTTTCGAATACCAGCTCATGAAGGGCTTGTTTAGCCTCAACACCTCCAGCCTCGTTTAGTTCAGGTGCGTTGATATCTGCCAATCTAACAGTTCCTACAGGGAAGGCTTTGAAAGTATCTCCATCTATTACTCTTATTACTTTGGCTTTCACATCTATTTCAAAGGAAGGAGCATTTGCGAATACCGATGATGAAATTAAAACCACGAGAAATAAAGCGATCTTTTCCATGATATAGCTTCCAAATTTACGTTGAAAAATTTGATGTTCATAAGTATTTTGTTTCAGAAGACAGCTTAAGTTCTACACAGCTCATAACTTAAAAGGCAATACTAGGAAACATAAACTCGAAGATAACTCTTGGAAATGGGTTTGCTGTTAAATGCAATAATAAACAGCGCACTCAAGATTTTTCACAGGATGATAGAACTATAGCAAGCCTTGATAAAAGAGGCAATAGTAGTAGCGATTTTATAAAATTTGCCGTTCCTATCAAGATTCCTCTTTGAGATATATTGGAGGATTACACCCAAGAAAAATTGCTGGATGAAAAGTTGATACGTTTGCCCATCTTGCAGATTGTAACGCTGGCACGACGGAGAACTTGTACTAAGGATTCATAGCTAATTGTTTTCAGAAATACTCTTGATAGAAGAATCAAAACAGTCAGGCCAGCGATAAGACTATTTCAAAGCGGCTATAATAACTAAATCTTTAACAGAAGTTTTGAAACATGGAAAGTAAGCTTTGCATTTCATTCGTTGCCAAACCGTACATCGTAAAAAATAATCTTTATTGTGTTTGTAAATTAGTAGTGTTCTTTCTCACAGTTTTTATCTTCGCCTTTTTTTCTTGTGCGTTAATACTTGCCAAATTAAGGCAATGCTAATCCCAAGAAGAACCCCAGCGGATATAACCTCCGTCCAACTTATTTTACGTTCGGGTACTTTTAGGAACTGAGGATCTTTCGGCAGTGGACGTGTGAAGTCATAACGTATCCCATGTTTGACGAGAATGTGAAGCATTAAACTGTAAAAAGGTCGACAATCATATGGATGTTGTATGTATTCACGCGAGAGTTCTATTTCGGAATCAAGGGTGAAATCTCTATAGCCCCTTACATGCACCTCAAAGTTTTCGTTGATTCTTTTAATCAACCCGAAGACCTGGCCTTCTTTCCATATCTGGAAAGGAGATGGATCTACGAAGCCCTCCTCTATTAATATCCTCTTAATTATCTCCATGTCCCCCACACGGACTCTGACGGGACCGTAAGTTTTTATACTCATATAAAATAAGAATAGTTCGACTAAACATATATATTTTATCTGCATCATTTTTCATTCAGACTGAATTAGCTAAGTCATCCAGCAAAACTCTCAAGCTTCCTTTCATGCGAAACGCTCATGACGATTTTGTTGATGATTTAATTGCTATAATACTTGGTGAGATTTTAAAAGAATTTTTAAGAGCAAGCTATTTATACTAAAAGAAATCGTCAAGAAAGCTAAATATTCGAGCAGAATTACTATATTATGAAACTTAAGGTTGGAGATGTTTTAAGCAAAGCACATTCATTCGTAATCCTTGAACCTTATGGTCCCTATGGAGACCTAGGGAGCTTTAAACCTATTAAAGTTGAATTCAATGAGAAAACTTGGACTATCATATGCTCATTCAAGGTGAAAAATCAAGAGGTCAAGGCTAAGATTTTAGTAGATGATGATAGCGGTGAAATTATAGGTTATGAAGAATTAAGGTGATTGCATGCCCGAGATACCTGCTGAGGAAGTAGAGAAAGAATGGCGAGAGCTTGAACCAGAGATCAAAAAGCTGGAGTCAATAGCTTCTGTTTTTCGTGAACATCATGCTAGAATCCTTGAGGACTTAAAACGAACATCTTCTTGGTTAAGGAATCACATTGAGCTTTCAAGAGATGAGATTTCTTCTCGAATACCTTACATGCCAGCTGAGATTTGGAGAAAAGCAATTTTAATATCTAAGAACTTAGGCATTCCTTTAAACATTATAATAGGCGATTTGATAGTAAAGGAGCTTTCTAAGGATCCTAATGAAATCGTGGAGTATAGACTTAAGTTATGCGATGAAATGCTGAAGCATGGCGAAGAATTGTTAGCAAAAGAAGACATTAGGAAAGCATCAGAGAAGTTCTGGAATGCAGTAGTTCAAGCGATTAAAGCATTAGCTATAACTGAGAACATCGAGTTAAGAACGCATAGAGAACTATGGGAATACGTTAACAAGCTGGCTAGTAAATTAAACGATGTAGAAATAGAAAAGCTTTTTGCAGATGCTAACTATCTACATAGAAATTTTTATGAAGGCTACCTATCACCAACACTCACTAAAAGCTTCATAACGAGCGCTAAGAAGTTGATCGATAAACTAAAGAATTTAATAAGTTCAAAAAAGCTAGCATAAACTTATACTAAGAGAAAAAAGGACTAAAGATAATAACTCTGGAAAAATGCTTGCATTACGATATCGGTTTTATAACTAATAAACTATTATCTAGCTCTAGGATATGTTAGTATTTCAATTAGTTTACTCGATTATTAGATCTAATTATTCCCTTGCGCTTTTAATTGATCCTCGCATTGCTCAAGTTTTTTAAACAATCTTTAATATTCTGAGAGCTTAATTGCTTGAATTGAGCTTGTTGAACTTTCTCCATCAATGTCGCTAAAGGTCCTTTTCATTCTTTGCTAATGAGATTCAGATAACTCGATACAAGCTAAGTGTTCTTTTTATGGCAACAAGAGAGAGTAAAACATCAGAAACGGTTACATCGGCTTGACTTCCTTAGTATTAGGTAGGATGCTCTGAAATCAGCACGTCTAGAAGAGAAAAAAATAAATACTGCTTCTTAATTTCTTCTCCTTCACTTCAAGAAGTCGATTCTTTCTTCTTTCGGCTCTTCTTTTTACCTTTTTCTTCTTTCTTTTCCTCAGGTTTTTGTTCGGGCTGTGACATACGCTACTATTTTAAGATCAATTCTATATAAATTTTTTTCGAAAAGTTTAAAAGCAAGCTACAATATTATTAAAAA
>JBEPYP010000076.1:0-5557 GCA_041641355.1 Thermoproteota archaeon
TCCTTGATTTCTATTAATTTCTTGACGTACTCGTCTAAGGATTTTGATGCCTTGAATCTACCATCGACTTCTTCTATTAAACCCTCTTTTTTAAGTACTTCTAGACCGTTTCTAATCTCATCTCTTGATACTTCCCTTTTCTCTACGAACTTAACATCCCTAGATACTTTCTCGAATATATGTTCGAAATCGACGAGCTTCCCTTCTTCTTTTATGGACATCAATAAAGCTATCCTTTCTCTTGTATTCGCTATTTCCTCCACAACATGAATAATTAGAACATAAAATTTAAAGATGTGAAGCATTAATTAATTTATGGAATTATTGCATTTCATAAAAGGTGATTTCGTGAATTCTTCTTCTCCAGTTAGGTTCGAATTCTTAAATCCTTCAACGAATGAAGTGATAGGAACTATACCTAGGGGAAGTAAAGAAGATGTCGATCTCGCAGTAAAGGCAGCCAAGAAGGCTTTTGATTCATGGAGCATAACTAGTCCATCCAAAAGAGCTGAATTATTGTATGAAGTAGCTAAACTGATTAGGAAAAAGGCTCAAAAATTGACTGAGCTAGAGGTTTTGAACGTAGGAATACCTATAACCCAAGCTAGAGCTCAAGTAGAAAGGAGTGCTGAGAATTTTGAATTTTTCGCTGGAATGATACTGAAATTAAGTGAAGAATCCTTCGTGATGGAAGATAAATTCATAAATTACACGATCAGAAAGCCCATAGGAGTAGCTGGATTGATAACTCCTTGGAATACTCCTCTGATGCTAGAAACATGGAAAGTAGCACCTTGTTTGGCTGCAGGGGATACTTGTGTTCTAAAACCTGCAGAATGGACTCCTTTAAGCGCTAACGAACTAGCCTTAATAATGCAAGAAGCAGGGATTCCTGATGGTGTGTTCAACATAGTTCATGGAATAGGCGAAATAAGCGGGGCTGAACTCGTTGCCCATCCAGGAGTTAGGTTGATTTCGTTCACAGGTGAAACTGTAACAGGTATGGAGATAATGAGAAACGGTGCCTCTACGCTGAAGAGGTTCTCGATGGAATTAGGGGGGAAGAATCCAGCTATAGTCTTTAAGGATGCTGATTTGAAGAGGGCTCTGGATGGCGTCATATTCATGGCATATTCTCTTAATGGAGAAAGATGCACAGCGAATTCCAGAGTGTTGGTGGAGGAATCTATATACGATGAATTCGTAGCTATGTTATTAGAAAGAGTTAAGAAGATAAAAGTAGGGGATCCTTTCGATGAAAGAACAGAACTTGGTCCTTTGGTAAGACCTGAGCATTGGGATAGAGTGAGAGGTTACATAGAAATAGGGATAAACGAAGGCGCTAAGCTACTATATGGAGGAGACAGGATATTCGAAAAAGGCAATTTCATGAGACCTGCTTTATTCGTAGATTGTAGGAATGACATGAGGATATGCCAAGAGGAGATCTTCGGTCCTGTATTATCTGTTATTAAGTTTAAAACCGAGGAAGAAGCGATAGCCTTGGCCAATGACGTCGTATACGGTTTAACAGCATATATTTGGACTCAAAACGTGGAGAGGGCTAATAGAATTGCTGCAAGTTTGGATTGTGGAATGGTTTGGATAAATTCCCATAATGTTAGAGATTTGAGGACTCCCTTTGGAGGAGCTAAGTATAGCGGTATAGGTAGAGAAGGAGGGAAATATAGCTTTGATTTCTACATGGAAATAAAAACAGTGCATATTTCTTTGGGAAGACATAGAATACCTACTTTTGGTATAGATTAATTAAGCAAATTCATTTAGATTTATATTTTTACATGTAATTATATAAACGAAATGGGTATACGAGACGGGAGAAGATTTCTGGAAGAAATGGATGCTACTAAGAGGGAGATATGGTATGGAAACGAAAAGATCACTTATAACATAACAAAACATCCTGCTTTTCGAGGTGTAGCTCAAACTTTAGCTCGTTTATATGATTTACAAAACGATCCTGAGTTAATAGATGTAATGACCTATGTTTCTCCCACGACTGGAGAAAGGGTAAGCATGAGTTTCTTACAACCTAAGACAAAGGAAGATTTAGCTAAGAGGACTCGTATGATGAAAATATGGGCTGATCAATCCTTTGGATTGCTAGGCAGGACTGGAGATTATCTAAATAGCGCTGTGATGGCTATGGCAAGTGCTGCTGAATTCTTCGGTAAGGGGCAAGTCGATTTTGCAGAAAATATTAGGAGATACTATGAGTATATTAGGGAAAGAGATCTCTTGCTCACGCATACCTTGATAAATCCTCAAGTTAACAGAGCTGTAACTCCTTCTAAGTTACCAGATCCCTTCATAGCTGCTAGAATTGTGGAGAAGAATTCTGAAGGTGTAGTTGTAAGAGGGGCTAGAATGCTGGCAACCTTACCGTTGGCTGATGAAATTCTAGTATTCCCTTCTACTGTTCTAAGGTCAGGGCAGGATGATACACCATATGCAATGGCTTTCGCTCTACCTGTAAGCACACCAGGACTTAAATTCATTTGCAGGATGAGCTTTGCTTCCCATTCTAGTTCAGATCATCCCCTATCTTCTAGATTCGATGAACAAGATGCCGTAGTAATATTCGATGATGTTCTAGTACCTTGGGAAAGAATATTCATACTTGAAGATCCTGAAAGATGCAATTTATATGCTGAAGCCACCAATGCTGTTATTTTCATGGCACATCAAGCCTTGGTTAGAGAAATATCCAAATGCGAATTCGTCGTTGGCTTAGCTACCTTGATCGCTGAAACTATAGGTGCAGATCAATTCCAGCATGTTCAAGAGAAGATCGCCGAGCTCATAATGATGTTGGAATCCATGAGAGCTTTCTTAATAGCAAGCGAGGCTTCTGCTAAGCTGAATAGATGGGGCATAATGGTACCTGAACCTACTTTTATTCATGCTGCTAGAAATTTGTGGCCTAGGGTTGCCCACAAGCTCAATATAGTAATAAGACAACTGGGGGCTAGCGGACTAATGGCTATACCTCCTTCTGAGATATTGAAAAGCGAGATGAAGCCTCACGTAGAAAAGTATTATCAAGCTAAGTTAGCCGATGCAGAGGATAGGATAAAATTATTCAAGCTTGCTTGGGATTTCGTAGGAACGAGTTTCGGCAGTAGACAAGACCTATATGAATATTTCTTCTTCGGCGATCCTGTGAGGATGGCTAGTAATTTCTATAATTGGTATAATAAAGAACCCTATAAGAAAAGAGTGAAAGATTTCTTGGGCTGGTTGGAATGAGCTTCGAAATAGTCAGAGTTGGGCATATAGAACTACTAGTGAAGGATTTGAACAAAGCCTATGAATTTTACGTAGATACTCTAGGTTTTAAATTAGCCTATGAGGATGGTGAACATATTTATTTAAGAGGTAATGAAGAAAGATATCATCATTCCTTGGTAATCACAAAATACAAAGATGCAGGCCTTGGGCACATGGCTTTTAAGGTGAGCAAGAAGGAAGATTTATCAGCTTTGAGAGATTTCTTCTCTAAGGCCGGCCTAGAAGTTTTCGAAGTAGAAAAAGGTTTTGAGAAAGGTCAAGGAGAAGCGATAAGGATACAGGATCCCTTAGGTTTCCCTGTAGAATTTTATTTCGAAATGGAGAAAGTTGAATGGTCCCTTCAAAGATATCATGAATACAAAGGAGTTAAGATACTTAGGTTGGATCATTTCAACATCCATGTCCCAGATGTAGATCTCGCTTTTGAATGGTATAAGAAGCTCGGTTTTGGTGTAATCGAGCTAACGTTAACTGAAGAAGAGCCTCCTAGAATTTGGGCAGCTTGGTTGAGGAGGAAGCATACTACTCATGATGTAGCGCTTACTAATGGTTACGGTCCTAGGCTTCATCATGTAGCTTTTACTTTACCAGATAGAACCGCTATTTTAGATGCTGCAGACATACTAGCTTCAAAAGACTACACGAAGAACATCGAAAGAGGACCCGGTAGACATGGGATAACCAACGCATTCTTCCTCTATATCAGAGATTTCGAAGGACACAGAATAGAATTATATACAGGAGATTACTTAACTGCTGATCCTGACTGGGAACCCATCGTTTGGAAGTTCAACGATCCAAAAAGACAGACTCTTTGGGGTACTCCAGCTCCTCGTAGTTGGTTTGAAGAATCTAGCAAAGTATTAGATTTGAAGAGCAAAGAATTCGTGCCTTTAAAGAAGCCTAAGCTGGTTGATAAGCCTGCATATCTTCAAGCTACCTATTGATCTAAAACCAATCTTCTATTATTTCTAGCTTTTCAGGAGGTGTTATTGTAGTGTATTGCTGCATGTAATAAACCAAGGGAGGCTTGTCGTTGAGCTTTTTAGCATTAACCACTTCTCCTAACAATATCGAATGATCTCCTCCGTCGTATACTTTGTATTTTTTACATTCTAAGTATGCTCTTACTCCCTTAATTATAGGACAGTTCGTAGTATCGAAGAAGTACTTGACGGCTTCAAATCTATCTTTCACCTTGACTCTGCCTGCAAATATATCTGAGACGATCTTTTGATCCTCTGCTAAGAAATTCACCACGAAATATTCAGCTTCAATTATTAGGTCATGGATTTTGGATTGCTTGGATATCGATACCATTATCAGAGGAGGTTCTAATGATATGCTGGTGAAAGCGCTAACTGTTATTCCGTAAAGTGCATCATCCTTTCTAAAACTCACTACAGTCACGCCCTGTGGATAAACTCTCATTACTTTTCTAAGTTCTTCTTTGATTTCCATTATTCTTCTTCAACTACTTTGTTAATCAAAGAACCAATCTTCTCTATGGTTATTTCTATGACGTCACCTGGCTTAATCGGCGATATTCCTTTAGGTGTTCCCATGAGAATCAAGTCTCCAGGATATAAAGTCATGAATTCACTAAGGTAAGAGATCACCTTAGATACCGGATGGATCATCAAGGAAGTATTGCTCCTTTGTTTTACCTCACCATTCACCTTAGTAATTATATCCAACTTCAATTCTTCTCCTACCTCTTCCTTGGTTACTATATAAGGCCCTACAGGGCAAAAAGTATCAAAACCCTTGGCTTTTACAGGAGGCCTGAAAGTGTTTGTTATGAAATCTCTGGCTGTGACATCATTAGCTATGGTATAGCCTAACACGTAATCTAGAGCATTTCTTTCACTCACTTTCCTGCATCTAGAACCTATGACCACAGCCAATTCTCCTTCATAATGGACGAACTTAGCTCCTTTGGGGTATATGATATCATCGAGATGTCCTATAAGAGAGCTTGTGGGCTTAAGGAATATTATAGGTTCTTCGCCTATGCTTAAGTTCATTTCTTCTGCATGATCCTTGTAGTTAAGAGCTAAGGCTATTATTTTAGTGGGTTTACAAGGAGGTAACCACTTCAAATCTTTGATTTTCAACTTCCCTTTTTCTGTGATCAAGTAATCTCCTTCGATATGACCTTCATGTACTTCGTTTCCTGAGCTAAGTCTAGCTATCTTCATATTTTGAAATATAATTTAAGAACCTCCTTTAGCTTAACCTTTTT
>JBEPYP010000077.1:0-5539 GCA_041641355.1 Thermoproteota archaeon
CAAGCTTCTCAGCAAGAAAGCTGTTGACGCCCTCAGCTACAATAACTATGTGGGAAGTCAAGCCTTCTCCTCCAGCAATAACCCCTTTAACTTGATTGTCTTCAATCAAGAGATCTTCCACTAGGGTCCTCGTGATTATCGTAGCACCCTTGCTTTCTACAAGCTCAGAAAACCATTTATCAAACTTAGCCCTTAGCACTATAGCGCTCAAAGGCTCATTCACATTGTAATGAGCGAGCTCTAACGTCACAGATGAGGTTTCGGTTACAAAAGTTAGATTCTCTCTAACTACAAATCTTTCAAAAGCCATCTCCCTAACGGGCATGTTAAGCAATCTCTTAATAGCATGTAGATACATTCTTCCCCCAGAAACATTTTTAGAACCTGGATATTCACCTCTTTCCAATACTATTACATTCTTACCTGCAGAGGCTAATTTATAAGCAGCAGATAAACCTGCCAATCCTGCACCAACTACTATTACATCTGCATCAACCACATTTTAAAACCTAGTTTTTATTACTTAAAAAACTTCATATAAAGAAATGTAAGTTTAAATACTACTTATAATAATATGAAAGCAACGAGATGATTTAATACGAACGCAAAAAGATTCTTTGAAAAACCAGTGAAAATAAACGAAGTCTACGAACTAGAAATCCAAGAAGTTGGAAGACAAGGAGATGGCGTTGCGAGGGTAAAAGGCTTCGTAATATTCGTAAAGAATGCAAAGAAAGGAGACAAAGTAAAAGCTAAGATAGTCAAAATAGCAGGCAGGTTTGCAATAGCAGAAGTAGTTAGCTAATACCGACTTAACTTTGCTTTTTTTTAAAAAAATATAAGTTGCTACTGTAAAAAATCTAACATGGCTAAGTATGATGGCGTTGTGGGGAGAAGATTGCTTACGGTCGATGAAAAACCCAATGAAATAACGCTGGTATTTGAGGATAACAGATTCTTAATAATATACCTTAAGGATGGAAAGATTGAAACTGAAAGTATACCTGAGTAAACTACTGTTTTTCTTCTTTACTTGAAGATTTTCCAACTAACTCTTGAACAGGTCTCATTAAGCTAGTGAATTCCATAGGGAAAATGAATTTTGTAGCAGGACTCTGTGCTAGAGCTTTTAAGGCTTCAAAATACTGAAGAGTCATGGTATTGCTATCTATCTTTCTAGCCACTTGGAATACTAGATCTAATGCTGTTGAATAACCTTCTGCCTTTAAAATCAGAGCTTGTCTTTCTCCTTCAGCTCTAAGTATAGCTGCCTGTTTTTCTCCTTCTGCCCTTAAAATGGCTGACTGTTTTTCTCCTTCTGCAATGGTAATAGCAGACTGTTTTTTACCATCTGCTTCTGTGATCAAAGCTCTTCTGCTTCTTTCCGCTGACATTTGCAATATCATCGCATCTTGAACTTGCTTAGGAGGAAGAATCTCTCTAATTTCAACATTAGTTATCTTAACCCCCCATCTACCTGTAATCTCATCCAACTTAGCTCTAAGTATTTGATTTATCTGCTCTCTTTTTGATAGAACTTCATCTAATAAAATATCGCCTATTACAGCTCTAAGGGTAGTAGTTCCTATACCTAACGCAGCACCTTCAAAATTCTGTACTTTTAAGACCGAATCAGATGCGAGTAAAACCCTGTAGTAAATTAAGAAATCAATATCGACAGGTGCATTATCCTTGGTTATACAAGTTTGCTTCGATACACTTATGAACTTTTCTCTCAAATCCACCTTCTTAGCAGTATCTATGAAAGGTATTAGGAAAACCAAGCCAGGCCCCTTTTCTGCTATGTATTTGCCAAGCCTAAAGACGACGAGTCTTTCATATTCATAAACCCTTCTGATCGAAGCTCTTAAGAAAATTATTATAAATATGATCAGTAAAAGAATTAAAAATATTGTGCCAGGCTCCGCTAGAACTTGATAAAATATACTTTGCATATGCTTTAATAATCATCTCCAACTATTTATTTTTTCTTTACGTATAATACACCGCCTTTTACATCTTCTATGATTAAGAGGTCCCCTTCGTTGATTTCATCTAACGCGATAGCGCTCCATTCTTCCCCTTCAACATAAACTATCCCCCTAGAACCTTTGCTCATGCTAGTCCTAGCTTCCGCTTCTCTACCTTTGAGAATTGAAATATCAAAATACTTCTTTTTAGTTAGACTAACTTCTACTACAGCAAGTGCAAATATCGTAGCTATCGCTAATAATATTAAAGAATAACCTATTAGGAAAAGCAAAAAATCGTCTATTACATAGGACAAATATATTACGAAAGCGCCTAATGCAGCTATACCTATCATTACTAGGACAGCAGTGAGTCCTACTTTTATCCTTAAGCTCATTCAACTTTCTTTACTATTAGTATATTGCCTTCAATTCCCACTACCAATATTTTAGAACCTTTGGGTATTTCCTCATCGCTTTTGGCAGTCCATTCTTCGAATTCTATATTCACCACTCCAGGTTTTCTTGGTGCTATCTCGGTTAATGCATAACCTGTTTTGTTGATTAGTTTTTTGAAGTCGATCACAGAAGTCTTTTTCTTAACAGTCTGAGCAATTTTATGTAAATATAAACCTAATATGGATCCTAGCACTATTATAGCAGTAGCCACAGCGTATTGAGAAATCCCTATACCAGTGAAACTAATTTTAGGTAATTCACCAGGCTTTATTTCAGGAGGAGTTACAGGTATATAGAATAAAATAAAACCTATCGCCATGAATATTGCAGCAGGTATAGCCCCCAATCCTTCGCCTATTTTCAATTCAACTAATAGCAAAATCGCACCTATCAAGAAAAGCAATATAGCGCCTATAAAGGGAGATACTATGGAATAGCTCACCAATGTTAAGATCAAACTAACAATTCCGCTAGCTATCAATATCTCGGACTGAGCTATTATTCCATAAAGCAACGCGAAAACCGTTATGAACGAAAGCACAGCTGCAACAGTAGGATCTGATAAAATAGACAGAAATTGGGAGGAAAAATCAGGCGTCACGATTCTTTCATAACTTATGTTTAGTTCTTTGAGAGCATTTTCTACGCTACTTGAGCTTAGAACACCATCGATTAAATTCAAAGCATAAGCCTCATCAGCTGTATAAGACTTTCCTAGCGTAACCATTTCAGCAGCGGCCGTAGCATTCCTACCTTTGCCTTCTGCCAATGCTCTAGCATAAGCTGCAAACGCTTCTGTGACTTTCCTTTTTACATCTTCATTTACAGTTCCAAGAACAGGCGTGGCTGAACCTATCGAAGTTCCTCTTACCATATATATTTTAGTCGAAGCAAGGGCGATGAAGGCTCCTGCGCTTGTTGCATGAGCTCCTACAGGCGCTACAAGTGTTATCACAGGCAGTCCCCTACCCTCAGCCTCTTGAATTTTTTCTATCATTTTTTCCATGTTTAAGGAGTCGCCTCCAAAGGTATTTAGCACGATAACAAATCCTTTGTAGCCTTTCGCTAAGGCATCATCTATAGATCTCGATAAGAAATTGCTAGAACCTGCATCTATGTTTTGGTTTATAGATATTACATAATAATAGTCGTTGTTCTGGGCACCTAATAAGTTGAACATGAAGATAAGTAATAGAGATAATATTAAGTATTTCATATATGAAATATAAAATAAAAAATAAAAAAATTTAATTAAAAAGACTTAGCTTTGCTTTTGCTCTACGTTGAGACCTGTTCCTAGAGGAATCTCTGAAAATTTCTCCTTCGCTCTAGATTCAGCTACGCTTACGGCTTCTTTTAATATCGCTTCAGACTCTTCGGTGGTCACTTCAAAGCTGCCTATCATACCTTCAGGACCTGCAGTCTCATATAGTAAGCCTGACAGGTTCTCGTTTATGGATACCAATTCTCTGTCTAGTTCTGGCAATATACCGCTTAACCTTCCTCTTACAGACTGTATTACGCTTATAGCATCTCCTATAGCTACTGCTACATCGCCTATTGATTGTACGGTTTCTAATCTTAATATAACAGATTCTAAAGCAGACTTAGAACTTTCTACAAGCTTCAATGTTTTCCTAGTATTCGCAGTTTCGTTAGCATATATCTTAGCTTTGTCCATATCATGCTTTACATAGCTATCTACGACTTTTTCGAATAGCCTCCTATCTTTTTCTTTTAGTCTCTCTGCTAATAGATCTAATTTGCTAGTTTGAAGCTTTAACCTATGGATTACTTGGAATAGCCTTTGCTTTAATGGAAAGCTTGGTTGTAGTGCATCTCTTACCCTTTCAGATAAAGGCTCCTTAATCGGTCTATCCCATTCTTTTTCGAACTTTGTAGTCATTAGGTAGATTAGCTCATAAAGTATTTAAGAAAGAATTACTGATGATAAGGCTAGAAAATAAAATTATTTCTCCATGGGATTTTACCGATAAAGGCTTCTAAGAAAAGATAAAACATGGGTTGCTATGAAATCTGCTTGAAGAGCAGTTTTATAAGGCCAGGCTAAATATATCTCCACTTCGTACTTATTCCTAAAATCGTTTAATATCCTCAAAGTATTTTCATTCGGACCATTTAGATAATCCAAAGGAACGACTATAATAATCGAGAAGTTATTCCTTAAAAATTTGTTTAAGACTTTGATTAACTGAGGTTCCCCTATTTCTTCATAAGCAAAATCTACAGTAAAACCTAGAACTAGACTTAGTTCTTCAGCTAAAGAAAGAAGATTGAAATGAGTAGGATCGTTATCAGGATTCCTAGGCCAATTGATTATCTCTTCTTCAAGTTCCTTCAGTTTAATCAAATCAAACTCAGTCCCGATTTCTTGGGAATACTTAAGTCTGAGATATTCTAAAGCCTTATCTTTAGGGAAATCTTTGGGTATTTTACCCTTAGCTAAAAGTAGTATTGCCTTCTTAGCTTCTTTTTTAATGACTTCTTCTTTGATACCTAATAAAGTAGCCTCCATCCTATTTTAATTGTTTTAATTATTTTTATTTTAAATATACAAAGCTAGCCACTCCAAGTGTAAGAGAATAACGTTTGAGAATTCAAAGAACTTCGCTTTAAAAAATTTTGAAAAACTATTAACCCCTACTTAGAAAAATACTTATGACTAAGAATTTAGCTGAAAGGATAGCTGAATACGCCTATAATTTGAGATACGAAGACCTAACTGAAGAGGTTATAAGAGAAGCGAAGAGAAGAATAATAGATTCTATAGCAGTAGCCTTGCCTGCTCATAGGGAAACTCCTATAAAATTGATAAGAGAAGCTCTAATGGAGACGAGTTCCAAAAAAGCTTCTACAGTATGGGTCTACGGAGATAAAACGAGCGCGGATTATGCTTCATTCGTGAATTCTGCGATGGTAAGATATTTCGACTATAACGATACATACTTATCAAAAGAAGCTTTACATCCTAGCGACTCTATACCCGGTTTAATGGCAATCTGTGAAAAGTTGGATAAAAATGGAAAGGATTTGATATTGGCTACGGTTTTGGCCTATGAAATTATATGTAAACTGGCTGATGCTGCTAG
>JBEPYP010000078.1:0-5502 GCA_041641355.1 Thermoproteota archaeon
TCCTCAAAGAAGCTAAGGCTGAAAAAGAATCTGAGCCGTAAACTGAAAGTATACTCAATGCTATTAATGAAGTAACTATCACAAAGCCTAGGTTATATCTTGATACCATGTAGCTTAAGAAATTCAATGGGGGTTTAGGGTCGATGAGCTTAATCTCATTCTTTCTAGCTAATTTGTAGATGGTTTTTGCAATTTCGTGTGCTTTGTATTTCATCCTGGTAGAGAAGACGATGTCTCCTAATCGAGTTTCTTTATTCTTGATTTCATTTAGGATGATCTTCTCTAAATTGCTCAGCTTCGTGTTGCTTTTCCTTGAAATAACCTTCCAATCTTTATGAATTTTAGCCCAGTAAATCCAGATTCTTTGTCTTAAGAAAATGAAGCTGGTTATGCCTATAGATAAGATCGCTGTTAGTATTGCTATGTTGGTGTAAAGTTTCATCCTTGATGTCTCCATTCCAAGCCTTGAAACGTTTGGTTCCATGGTTATGATCTCATCTATAAGCTTGTTCGCATTGACTTCATCTCCTTTGAAAGCGAGCTGTATAGCTTGGTTAATCAGATTAACCATCTCAGAGACGTTTCCTTCAGCTATTTCTGCTTTCCTTATGGACAAATAACCTTCAATTATTCTTCTCTCAAGATCTTCGCTCAGGGTTTGCTTTGTTGTTTGGTTTTCAGAAACGCTCATCGGTCCACCTGTTACATTAAGCCAGAGCTGATTCCATCGATTGTAGTAGATGAAATTCCCAGATGTTTCGTTATAGATCCACATCTCAAAGACGAGTCTTAAGTTGGTGGCTGGTCGATCTAGTGTTATGTTGGCTGGGATTTTGATGGATGAGTTATGACTAAGAACAACCCTGAACTCCATCATTGGTTCAGCGTTTAAAGGAGTGGTTTCATTTATTACGGAGGATTTATCTCCTATTTTGAGTAGGATTTTGTAATAGACTGTTTTACTTTCATGGTTTCCTATGTAAATGTGTAAGAGAAAAGGTTGACCAGTTACTACCTGCTTAGGATAATCTCCTATCATGCCTCTTTTATCCAATAGTCCAAGCTCGGAGAAACGTTCTATGTTGGTTTGTATGTTGAAAACTTGAACAAACGCAACTATAGCTGAGATGATCACTATGACTAATATTACAGCTAAAACTTCTTCGTTTAAAACCCAGCTCAAGTCAGCTCTTACCTTTAAGGTTTCGTAGTATTCTGATTTCCATCCTCTTTAACATCAAGGATATTATCGTGACCGTTATTCCTTGCAATCCTATTACGAGTAGAAATAACCCTAACCATGCCATTCCCAAAGACCATGCTTCAGCTCCGTAAACATACCTTAAATAAAGTTCGCTGAGCGTGATGATCAAACCAGGAATAGCTAAGATAGAAGCTAAAGAAGCAAAGAGCATCACAGGATTATAATTCATCGCCAACCATATTATAGTGCGAAGTATGACGATCCCATCTCTAAAGCTTTGGAGCTTCTTTTTCCCAATCCTTTTCCTATAATTTATCGGAATTTCAGTGATCTTACCTGAATGACTTATATGGGCTGCTATTTCAACTTCTACGCTGAAATCTCTGCTTTTTATTTCGAGATCCTTCAAGGCTTCAGTCCTTACTAGATACATTCCACTGCATACATCGCTAAGGCTAGTACCCATTAAAAGGTTGAATACTAGGTTAATGATCCTATTGCCTATTCTATGTAGCCAACCCATAGCTTTGGAACGTACTCTTGAACCTATCACTTCATCATATTTTTTAGCATAAACTAGCATATGCTTGATATCCTTTGGATCATATGTATAATCGCCATCCATTAAGAGAATGTATGGAGTATCAACATGCTCAAGCGCTGTTTTAATGGCGCCTCCTTTACCTATTCCGTGTTGACGTATTACCTTAACGTTTTTGCTCATGGCAACTTCAACAGTATTATCGCTCGAATAACCGTCTATCACCAATATGTTATTGTAACCCTCTTGCTTTATCTCGTCGATGACTTTACCTATACCTTCAGCTTCATTTAAAACTGGTATCACCACGGTGATTTCCTCCTTTGAAATAGCTGGGCTTTGTGGAATAGGATCCTGCACAAGCAGTCTAGTTTGGTCCAACAAATCCTTTGGTTTGCTCAATTGGTTCTTTTTGATATGTCTCATCGAGACAAACCTGTAAACGATAGGCATTAAGATCAAGGCTATTGAGATGGGTAGATTTTGGCTTGTAAATAAAGGTCCATCAAGACTTTTAAAAGGCTTAAAATCAGTAGCCATCCAGTTAACGTCTACATTTAGATAGGGATTTAAGCTTAGATGTGGATTTGAACTATTTATTAAAATTCCAGCATTTACTTCAATGAATATTGAATCCTTCAAAATAGGATAGAATATCGGTGTATATGTCTGGAACATATCCAGTACTGGATGACTTAGAAGGCTTAGAATAGCTGCTATTGCAGTAACTTTGAGCTTAGGTGATTTATGAGCTACTAATATTGCAATCGGCAAAGCTAAAGCGAGTAGAAAAATCATAGAATGTGTGACTGATCTGTGAATTTGGAAAAGCACATCTAGATCTGGCAATAATGCTATCAAACCTATCAAAAGTCCTCTTTTAAATCCAAGCAATGGAGCAGTAAACGCAAATGGGAGAACAAAATGGAGTAGAACTTCTGCCATATTAGTTTTCTTTTATTCCTCTAGTCAACTCAATTACCTGCTTAGAGCCAAGCCTAGCCAGAACAGGTAAGCTTCATCTTTATACCATTCAGCTAACTTCTTGGATATCTTGACAGCATTTCCTTTCATCGCTTCCATTGCTACTTTGATAGCCATTTCTATCTTTTCTTTCTTGAAGTTATTTATTTTATTCATTATTTTATTTAATGCATTGATTATTTCTTTATTTATAATTTTTTTAAATTTTGAAAGAATTAAACAAGCCCTAATGAATGCTTTATCTAATATTTCTAATTTTTCCCAAATTCTTTTCTTTTTAATTAACTTATAAGTTTGATACAAATCAAAATATGAGAGTGAATTCATCCTAAATAAAATCTTTTAGGGCTATATAAATCTAGCGTTATTTAAACATTTCGGGTTGTTCTTCTGGAATTCATCTCGCCTAAAATCCTCTTGTTTCCCAGGCTAATTCAATATGGACTACTTAAACCTGTGTTTTGTAGTCTAGAACTTTCATTAAGTCAGATTTTCTGTGTTCATGACAGTTCTTCTGATCGCAATATTTTTTACTAAGCATGAGTTCCACTCAATATTCAAATTTACCATAAGCTAGAGGATTTATCGTTCATAAGAAATCTTTGCAGCAGTGATCGTGATGTTGTATGTATTATTTTAGATAATTTCATCTTTATTTCTGTATCATCTTTACTAAGATGTTGATAATGTACGTTAAATAAAAGATCAAATCAACCTTAAAAATTACTGCTCATTTTCTCTATTTCTTCTTGAAGCCTTTCTACTCTTTTCTTTATTTTGACGACTTCTTCGTAGACTTTCACATCCTTTATTTCTTCTGCTCGCTTGTCGTTTGAATTTAATATTAACTTTAAAAATTCAGAATCGTAAACGTTCAGTAGCATTTTAGTATTCGGGATTAAACAGTGGCCGCCTATAACTCCTGGAAACATTACTGGCCTATCAAATCTAACTCTATGGGTATCCTCTAAAAAATCCACGACTTCTTCGAAATCGGCTCCAACGTATCTTGAGATGCGGTGCATTTCTTGGAAACAGACGATCATCCAGGCTCTGTAAGTAGTTTCGAATAGTTTAGCCAACTCTGTTTCTAGGCTACTTCTCAAAATCTTGGTTTTTAAACCTATCTCTTCAAAGTGTTTCTTGGCCATGATTGCAGATTCCATGTTTACTCCACCTATGTATTTTGTCCATCGCTTTATCTCCCACTTCATGTGTTCTAAATTTTTATGTACTCCTCTAACAGGGGAGTGGACGATATAGCGCTGGAGCTTGGATGATTCAGTATTGCAGCAACTCTGATATACCTTTTGGGTGGTTCCAGGAGGGACTGTGCTATTGATGATTATAAGCTGAGGGTTAAATCGATTAATGTATCCTATAACACTTTCTACGAAATCCTCTGTATTGATGAATGGAAAGCATATGTGCATTACGTCTACGCTTTCATTCGATGTTATTTGCGCTACATCACGTGTTTTGTTTACATCGATGTCATGTCCATAGACTTCGAATTTTCCGCTTTCTTTTATCAGTTCATATAATGGACGGCCAACTTGGCCTAAACCAATGACTAGAACTTTCTCTTTAGGCATTGTTATAATGTAAGGTATCGTTATTAATATTTTTCGATAACTTTCTGGAAAGCAAGTTAAAAATAATACATAAATCCAAAACAAAGTTAGACCAACGGTTTAGGAAATTCTCTCTAAATTAGTTTCCCTTTAACCTTTTTCACATCTCATGTCAAGATCTGTTGCTAAAGTTGAAATGGCTTGCAAACTTGGTCTTGTAGTAAGACAAATCTTCCTTTTTCATCTAACTCTGCAACTCCAAATTTGGTGAATCTTAGATTTCTTTCAAAAGTGTCATTAATAGGTTCTTACTCAGGAATTCCTCCAATATTTTATACCGAATTGTAGGAATTGTTTCTCAAAAAACTACTAAATTGACATTTTCAATGAAATCCCTGCAAAGACTTACAGCATGGGCAATTCTTGACGGCTTGCCTTGATGGAGTTATTTTTAACCGAATCTTAAACCATTCGCAATATTTCTCTACCAACTCTGGAAATGTTTCTCTAAACTATAGCTATTTCTACCACAGCTTACTAAATCTTCTAAAGCTACGCAGGTTTATTCACTACTTAAATAGCTTAGGACCGTTGAATTAACTGCCTTAATCTATTACCGCTCTTCTGGAGCATTACACTCCATTAGCTCAATAAGTTGGAATAATTAAATCCGCTTAAATTCAAAAATAAACCTTCCTTTAGTTGGGAAATGACATCTTGGAAAATCAAGAAAAGCGCTTATCGGTTTTGTTAAATTTTTAACTCGAATCTCCAATTGTTAATAGTTCATGGGTGAAATAATTCTAGGCGACAAGATCGTAGAAATAAGGAAGCCTAAGGATCCTTCTGAATATCGTAAGATAACGGATGCTCAATTAGAAGTATGGGGAATGAAGGATTATAGCGGAGCAGTAGCTCATCATATGCTCATAGCCTGCGATAGAAGAGGCGGCATCGTTATAGGTGCTTTTGAGAAGGATACTGGAAAAGTAATAGGCTTTGCCTTTGGCATCTTAGCCAAGTCTCCTGAAGGGAAATTATATCATTATAGCCACATGACAGGTGTCATCCCTGAACAAAGATACAAAGGCTTAGGTTATTTCTTGAAGCTAAAACAAAGAGAGCTAGTTTTAGAACAAGGTTTAGACTTAATCGCATGGACCTATGATCCTTTGCAATCTTCGAATGCAAGATTCAAC
>JBEPYP010000079.1:0-5440 GCA_041641355.1 Thermoproteota archaeon
ACGTAAATTATAGCATAAAGCTGTTGCCCTCTGATATAACAGTTTTCACCGTAACTCATACTGAGACGCAAGTAGTTTTACAAAGATATCTAGATCCGTTATTAGTGGTTTCAACCATATTGTTAGGTATTGCGCTTTTGATAACTTTGATTATTTTATTATTCTCAAGGAGTCGGCGTCAGCAAAGCTTTCTTTGAGAAAACATAAACAATGTCATGAACTTAGAAGTCACTTCTTTAGCCCCTTCTTCCAAGCTGGTTTCTTTTAAGAATTTAAAGATTTTTTCATCTATCCTTTCGTAAAGGATAGATTCGTTGGGGAGCGTGGTCAAAGATAGAAAGGCTTGCTTTAAGTTTTTATCTGCTAAAGCTAAAGATAACACTAATAATTCTGCACCTATTAAGTTTTCTAATATATGATTACTTGTCATTTTACTTTTTATTATATAATCTTTAAAAATAAATTTTGAATAATCTTTTATTTTACTGTATCTAAAGATATTAATTATTTTCTTAATATCTTCATTTGAATATTCGTCTATGATTTCTGAAATTGAATCATATATATTTTCAAGACATATTTTTAACAATAGGTATTGTCTAGAAACATTGAACGTTTTCACCACGTCTAAACCTAGCTCTATCGTGGTGTAACCTTCTCTTGATACTCCTTTATTCAAAAAGAATTCATCCATGATAGCGAGGCACTCGAGATCTTCTAGCAATAGGCTTCCTTCTATTGCTTTTATGCCTAAAAGCAAATCCGATTTCAATATGGATTTCCTAATAGAAGCCATCGCTTTTCTTGCTTGATAGACATAGGCTAAGAAGTCTAGAAGAGCATCGACTTCTCGATAACTTTCTTTGAGATTTTTGTACTTCTCCGAATCCAAAATTATTTCCATGGGTAAATCTATCTGTTCAAATCTATCTTCTATCGATTCGACCTCTAATTTCACCCAGCTTCTCTTCATACGAGATAAATAATTTTCCTTCTTAATCTTTATTTTCCGTGATCAAAATGTTGCAGTTAAGTTGAGGATTAAAAACACAGTTTTACGATATGAAAGGCATAAAAATCTGGGTTAATGTGTTGAATTTCATTTAAGATTTCATTCCCAAAAATGTTTCCAGTATACAAGAATATAAAAATATATAGAGCTTTAGCTAATGTTTAATGGTAGAATGAATACCTCTTCCTTGGCGATAGGTCGTTATCTAAAGTTCAAGATGTCTGTGACAGTAGAAAAAACTAAGACTAATTTCAGGAATAAAGCAATTTACTCTAGTCATTCTAACAAGAAGGAGGCGATAATCACGGCTAGCTTAGCAGTACGTTTCTCAAGGGGGTGATGAATATGGTAGATATAATTTTCACCACATTAAGGACCGCACATATCATTGTTGCTGTATTAATTTTGGTCAGTGTGGTTTTAATAGCAGTAATTAATACAAGATTAATGCGTTTGGTGGAACCAAGCAGAGTGGTTAATTCGCTCTCGCTTGCAAGAAAAGTTAGGTTGATTTTAAATATTTTGATTTACCTAGCGATTGTTATAGGCTTATTTCTCCTATTTCTTAGCGGAATTATTTACTATCTTACTAACCCAGTCTTTTATTCGACTGGTATAGGGCTCTACTTAATGGTTAAATTGATTTTGGTACTAATGCTTACAGGGTTGGTGCATATTAGCGGTAGATATTATAGAATGCTTTCAAGTAACGTTAATCCAACCTCTGGTAATATTAAGAGAAGCTTGTTAATGACAAGCTGGGCAGCATTTATCCTGACGATTTTCATATTCTTATTCGCTTCAATGGTGTAGTGGTAAACAATGATTTTTGCTCGAAAGAATTCTTCTCTTTTCCTGGGAAATTAGCTGCGAGAAGCCTTAATAGTCTGTAGTATTTTCTCTTCAAGTTCTTTTTCGTACAATATTTCATTGCCTCTAAAACAATGGAATTCGAGATCTTCATTGCCAGTATTGATTATCTGATGGGGTTCGTTGGCTTTTATGAAGATTACATCGTTCTTTGATATCTTCTTCAAAACCGGCGATCCGTTTTCTATCGTCAAAATTGAACCTTCGCCCTTTGTGACTATTATAATGTGTTCATAATTATGTATATCATAAGGCGTCATGCCTCCAGCTTCGATTTTGTAATATCTTAGGAAAAACCTGAAGGAACCAAACCTATCATCTATTATCTTTTTCCTAAACGTCTTTCTTGCTCCTCTTTCGTTAAATTCTTCGTATTTCTCTTCCTCCAACTTCTTTATCAGCATATTGTTATTTTCTTTAATCAGATATATTTCCTTGAACCTTGTAAAAGGAAAAGTAGGAATAAACAAGCCACGGTCAAATCAGCAGCTGTGCCTGCTTTGAACCCCTTCTTAGCGAATTCCCTTTCTATTTCTTCCGCGATTTCGTAAACATCCCTCTTATCCATTCTTTTTTCTACGAATTCCCTCAGTTTTTCTGCTTCTTCTTCCCCATATTTCCTTGCTATATGTGAGTCTTTCCTTCTGCTTAGTATCCATAAAAAGGTCCTAGTTACACTTTTCTGGAAGTCTTCTTTTTCTAAGCAAGAACATAAATAAGGATAATTTTCTTCAAAGGTTATTTTGAAATCATTAACGTATTCATATGCTATCCAGTCGAAATTTGAAGCAATTGCCATTATCTCCTTAGGCTTAGCGTTTTTTCGCAAAATCCTTTCCCTCCATCCTTCCTTTGTTATGTCGAAATCGCTTTCTACTTTGATTAGCCATTTCGGCTTTGTCAAAAGTATCGCCTCGCAAATTAGAACCGAATCTATTGCTTTGCTTTTTTCAAGTACTACTTTAACGCTTTCTTTAAGTACTTCTAAACTTAACTCGCCTCTTTTCAAAGCATAAGAAGAAGCTGTTATCAAAGGTACTAAAAGCAAAATAGAGCCTAAGCTAGTATTCCCTGCAGATTGGGATTTCATCATGTTTTCTGTGCATTGTAGGATCCTTCTACCTATCCTGAATTCACCTTTATAACCGTCTTCGAAAGCATAATTAAAAGGAAGGGAAAGATGTGAAATCGTGGCTAGAAAGTTTTCGAATCTCAAATCACCTATGTTCTTGAACCTAGTTACATTAAGAGGTTTTGGGTGTATACTTATTTCCATGAGCATAGCCAATAATGCAGAACTTACAACTCTAGTTGCTATTTCTTGTTTCTTCACCATCTAAATTTAAACCTAAGCTTATTATAAGATAATCTAAAGCTTCTTGTTCATTCACTATCAATACGCTCTGAACTTTGATAATGCGTTAGGCTAAACGAATAAATTCAATTTAATTTTATCTTCATATTTTCGTTTCATATGTCTTTAAAATTATAGTAGAAAATAAGGGTTTTCGGGAAAAATTCTTATAAATTATAAAAGGAAGTAATATCAGCGTGGTTAAACCTATTAGTCTTGAGCTGTCTAAAGAATTAGAAGAATTAGCTTCTAAGATGAATAAAATGTTTGAGAACCCAGAGAAGAAAATGGTCTCTATTCTAGGTGAGGAAAGGATAGAATTGTTCAGAAAGGTTTACTTTGCAATGCTTGATCTTTTGAAGAATGGTTCACTTCCAATCCATCCCGATTATCTTTATGGGAATGAACTAGCTAAACAGATTTATGAGAAGAAATACTTTTTAAAAGATCTAGAAGGCAATTTAATAGAAAGAAGGCCTGAGCATTTATTCTTAAGAGTTTCTTCCTTCATAGCTAGTGCTGAAGGGGATTTTGAGAAAGCTCTGAAATTTGCTAAGCTTTTCTATTTCATAGTGTACGAGGGCTATTTCATGCCTGCAGGAAGAGTTTTAGCAGGCGCTGGTGATTTATACAGGACCAAAACGTTAGCAAATTGCTTTGTCTCAATGATAGAAGATGATAGCATAGAAGCAATATACAAAGCAGCCTATGAGGCCGCTAGAACTTATTCATATGGAGGAGGAATAGGAATAGATATCTCTTGTCTTAGGCCTAAGGGTTCTAGAATCCATAATGCAGCTATTACTTCCACAGGAAGCGTAAGTTTCATGGAACTTTATTCGCTCACTACAGGTTTAATAGGTCAAGAAGGAAGAAGAGGGGCTTTGATGCTTACTATAGACGTAAAGCATCCCGACGTGCTAGATTTCATTAAATGCAAGCAAATTCCTAACTGGGTTACATCTCAGATAGTAGAACAACTACGAATGAGTGGTTTATTCAACGAGAAGCAACTTAGCGAAATCGAAAGGCAAGTTAGAGAGAACACACAGGTCAGATTCGCTAACATAAGCATAAAGGTCAGCAATGAGTTCATGCGTGCTGTGGAGGAGCAAACTACTTATGGTCCTAATAAAATTTTGCTGTATAAGAAGAAAACAAAAGGGGTTATAAGAAGGGTTGATAACATTAAAGACGTCCATTATTCTTTTGGAATTCCTTCAAAGAATTTAAATAACTATGCTTTAATCAAAGTCTTCGACAGTGTTGAAGAATTGAACGAATATCTAGGTATTGAATACAAGATCCAGGTTGATGAACAAGATTTAAAAGATGCTTATAAAAGGGACATTTACGGGGATTATGTAATAGAGCTTAAAGACAAAGATTACGATTTGGCAATTCGTTTTTCAGGTGATTTCTTGCTCTACTTCTCTTCAGATAAAACAGGTGAAATAAGACGATTAATAAAAGCTAGAGAGATATGGAATGTATTCATCGAATCTAATTATAAAACTGCAGAACCTGGCATAATGTTCTGGGACAGGATGAAATACTATTCTCCTTCAGATTATGCAGGATTTCCGATAGTTACTACGAATCCATGTGCAGAAGTTCCCTTAGAAGACGGCGGTGCATGCAATCTGGGCTCCATAAATTTATCTAGATTCGTTGATGAGCCTTTTACTCCTTTTGCAAAGATCAATCTAAAGAAGTTAAGGAACGTAGTTAAGATAGCTATCCGCTTCATGGATGACGTTGTTGAATGGAATATACTTCTTCACCCCTTAGAAAAACAAAGGCAAGCCAGCAAAAATACTAGAAGAATAGGTTTAGGAGTGATGGGCATAGCTGATATGTTCTATCAATTAAGTTTGGATTACGATAGCCCTGAAGCCATAAGGGTGTTAGATCGTGTCATGAGTAATATAGCAAATACTGCTTACTATGTCTCAGCTATTTTAGCTAAAGAAAAGGGCAAGCTAAACATAGATTACGGTCGCTATCTTGAAAATTATTTCGTAAAAGAAGTCATAAACGAAAAGATAAGAGAGAAGATAAGGAAATATGGTATAAGGAACATAGCCCTTCTATCAATAGCTCCTACAGGAACCATATCTAACATAGTGAAATCCTTCGAATATGAAGGAAAGAACTATATAGGAGTTAGCGGAGGTATAGAACCTGTCTTCGATATGTATTAT
>JBEPYP010000080.1:0-5434 GCA_041641355.1 Thermoproteota archaeon
TTGTATACCTTGTTCAATCTTAAATCTATTCCGTTTATCTGGTATTGTTTTTCATCCATCCCTAGCTCGCAAGTTATGTATTTCTTCAAATCTTCAACAGGTAATACTGCCATGGCTAGCTAAATGAACGCATTATTTTCATTATCCCTTTATCAGTTATGTATAATCTTTCTCGTTCCTTTTTTAAATATCCTTCCGCCACTAAAACGTTCAATACAGGGTTTATCTCATCCAAACTCACGTTAATCAATAAAGCTATTTCTTGTACAGATCTAGCTTTACTGATCTCATTGGCACCTAAGGAATTTAAAATCATCAATATTTTCTCCTCTAAAGACAATTCTCTGAACATATTACACTATTTTATAAACTTCCATGGTTTTTAGCGCTACCTCCCTCCAGCTATACTTCTTAACTTTCTCTTTTGCGTTAGCAGAAAGGAATTTCATCAAATTTTCATCATTAAGCAACCTAATCACAGCTTTAGCTATTGCATCTGGATTTCTAGGAGGGACTTTTATTCCATCCTTTTCATCATCGATGATCTCACTAAGCCCTCCCACATCCGAAGCTACTACTACTGTTCCCAATGCCATAGCTTCTAAGGCTACTATTCCAAAAGGTTCGTATATAGATGGGATTACTATTATATCGCAGGATTTCATTATTTTCCTAAGCATATCATCAGAGACGAAGCCCATAACCTTCACGAACTGGTTTAAGCCATAACTAGATACTAGGTTCTTAATTTCATTCAATTGCCATCCATCCCCCACCAAAACAAATCTAACTTGACTGAACTCCTTCATTATTTTGGGTATGGCTTCAATGAAGTATCTAGGTCCTTTTTGCTCCACCATCCTGCCAATGAAACCTACAAGTTTTAAGTCAGCATCAAAACCGAGCAACGTCTTAATTTCTTTCTTGTTCACTTCGATTTCGAAATCCTCTATGTTAATACCATTGTTGATCACAAAGATCTTTGACTCAGGCAATTTAAAATGTTCAATTAGTTGATTCCTCATCGATCTAGATGTTGTTATAACAAATCTAGCTTCATAAGTTAGCCACCATTCCAAATTATCAATCACCACAGATAAAGGATTGGATAAAGAACCTACCCTACCTATTTCTAAGCTATGGATTGTAGCTATCAGAGGTTTTTTAAGCATGTATTTTGCTATTATAGCAGAAGGAGAAACTAACCAATCATGGGCATGAATTATGTCGATATCCTTCATGAGATTTGAAATTTTCTTTTCAAAAAAATGATTAAAAGCATAACACCAGGTTAAGAAATCGTATGATGCTAACTCTACATTAACCCTGTAAATATGCAAATTTTCTCTATGCTCCTCAGATGCAGCATTTGGGAACTCTAAGGTTACTACGTAAACTTCATTATTTAAACGAGCCAACTCTATGGAAAGATAGTAAACGTGTCTTGCAAGCCCCCCAACTATTCGAGGAGGATACTCCCAGCTTAGCTGTAAAATCTTCATCTTCTCAACTTTTTTTGTCTCAAATCGATTATGTCATAGACATCTTCACCAGTACCTATAAGTGTGACAGGAATCCCTGTTTCTGCTTCTATTTCTTCTATGAACTTCTTCGCATCTGGTGGTAATTTCTCGTACTCTCTTACTTTATAGACCCCTTTATAAAGCCTGTCTACTTTAGTCAACGCTATTTGAGTAGCGCTATTTAGCATAACGCTCCTTTTAGCTAGTTTATTATTGAAAAGAGCGACCCTTCTAGGTCTACCTGTAACTGTGCCATATTCAAGTAAGCCCATTTCTGAGACCTTCTCAAAAGGTAATTCTCCCTCCAGAGGCCCTCCTCCTACTCTAGTTATATAGGATTTAAAAACAACTATTACCTCATCTACTTTTTTAGGCCCTATGCCTATATCTGCACAAATAGAAGATGCAGAAACATCCTTAGAAGTTACATATGGGTATGTTCCATGGTATAAAGAAAGAAAAGTTCCCTGCGTACCTTCAAGCAATACCTTAGCACCCGAATCTAAGGCTTCATTTACTCTTAAAGCTACATCATCTAGATACTCCTTAAATACCTCAACATCCTTGCAAGTCTTAGCTATTCTTTTAACTCTATCTTCCATCGCAGGACCGCAGCCTGTTCCAGTCGTGCCTATTACTTTAGATAATCTGGGATCTGCCCTATCCCTTTGCTTATGTTCTTCTTCTATTACAGTAGAATTGTAATCAACCCAAATTCTCCCTTTTAAATTCAGCTTATGTACCTCTTCTAAAAAAACATTAGCATCTACTAAGACACCACTTCCTATATACAAACGAGTTCTTTGATTCACGAAAGCAGAAGGAACCTGTCTTAATTTGTACACTACACCATTATACGTAACTGTATGGCCTGCATTAGTACCAACCCCTCCCCTGGCAGCTACGTCTACATCGTCTTTTAAAGAAAGATAAGAAACAATCTTACCCTTTCCTTCATCTCCGAACATCCCTCCTACTACTACACTTAACATCCCAAAAATAGATAGAGAAATGGAAATTTAAAGCTAAGTTCTCTTTAACCTCATCATAAGTATGATTAGAATGGAAATGATTACGACGGCTAGTAGAATGTAGAAAAGGGTTAACTGGTTTTCGATCCGAGCAACAGTAGCAGTCGAAGCGCGATATTCGTAAACACCTACATTTGCTCCTAAATTTATTTCAATCTCATCATTAGAGCCATAATTCGAAAATAAGGCTAAATAATCTAAGAAATAAACAGGGATGAAAGATAAACTTTCGTTATTAGCCTTTACTCTCACCTTATTGAAATCTATAAAGAGTTTTTGTTTACCATAAAGTAAGTATATAAACGCGTTTTTTTCCTTAGAAGACTTAAGATGAAGGGTATCTCCTAATACTGTAACGTCGCTTATCGTGGCGTTACTCAACAGTAAGATGAAGACACCTAGGTTCGTATTGAAAGATAACGCGTTGACTTTTCCTCCATAGTAGATTCTCTTATAATCTGTTTGTATCAATTCCGATTGTAAATTCATGATGATCTTAGCTTCTTGAATTGTAGGTTCAAACCGAAATCCTGATGGTTTATTTTTCAACATGTAAACTGAATCACCGTTCATATAAACTGGAATATTATCGACTATGCTAAGATAAATTGTATTATTAGATCTAAGATCATGCATCTGTTGCTCAGATTTTGCTGTGAAATTGTATGAAAAAAGCAAATTCACGACTTGTATATCTTTGTATTGTGTAATTCCTCTGTAAGTTAGGCTACTGTTGTATCTTGAATCAAAGCCGCTAAAATTGCCGTTCATAGTAAATGAAGTTAAATCACTTGTTAGAATCCTGGACAATTCCTCGTTTATAGAACAAACTAATGTTGAATTGGAACGATAAAGAGGAGAATTAAGAAGACCGAAAATATTGTCAGGACCAATAATTTTTAATAATTCTTCAGGTATGGGCAAATTCAGAGAACCTACCATGGTATATTTCGCATAATAACAAGTATTATTATACCGTTTAAATTCAAGATTTGTAATGAACATAGAAGAACCGTTAAAAGAATAATTTCGAGTAAATGGACCAACTACTAGTTCGAGATCCGCTTTTAAATTCAAGGTTAGACTGTACTTAAAGCTAAAGACATCTTGGGACGAAAGATCATGTAATTGATTGAAACTAGAAAATAGGAGTATAAACAATAAGAAGTGAAATTGGAGTGACATCGATGTTATTTAAACTTTAAATATAAAAAGCTTATTTATTTAAACTATTGTTATGACTAAATATATATTTGTAACAGGGGGTGTACTTTCTTCAGTAGGTAAGGGGATCATCACATCATCCATAGGTAAAATTTTACAAGTAAGAGGATATAGAACTACTGCGATAAAAATAGATCCTTATTTGAACGTAGATAGTGGTTCTATGAATCCTTACATGCATGGTGAAGTTTTCGTAACAGAAGACGGCGCAGAGACGGATATGGATATAGGTCATTACGAGAGATTCCTGGATGTAAACTTAACACGCGAACATAATATAACTGCAGGTCAAATATATGAAGCAGTTATAGCTAAGGAGAGAAGAGGAGATTATCTAGGTCAATGCGTCCAAATAATACCCCACATAACAGATGAAATAAAAAGGAGAATTAAAATTTGTAGTTATAAATCTGGAGCAGAAATAGCCATTGTAGAAATAGGAGGGACTGTAGGAGACATAGAAGGTCTTCCCTTCCTTGAGGCGGCGAGACAGATGAAACTGGAAGAACCAATGTATAATGTGGCATTCGTCCATGTAGCATTGGTACCTACATTGAAGACTACAGGGGAGCAGAAAACAAAGCCGCTTCAGCATAGCGTCAATGAATTAAGAAGAATAGGAATACAACCAGATCTAATCATAGCCAGAAGTGAGAAACCTTTAACACAAGAAGCTAAAAGGAAGATAGCTTTATTCGGTAATGTAAGAGAAGAATTCGTCTTTAATTCCTATGATACTGAAAACATTTATGAATTGCCCATATTGCTTGAAAAGCAAGGCATGAGTGATACTATAATGAGATTATTAGCGCTGGAAAGAAGGGAACCTGTTTGGGATGAGTGGGAGAGAATAATAAATTTAGCTAAGTCAGCTACAGAAACCGTCAAAATAGCGATGGTAGGCAAGTATTCAAAGTTAGCCGACTCATATGTAAGTATAAATGAAGCACTAAAGCATGCAGCCTTTCATTTAAGGAGTAAAGTAGAAGAGATATGGATAGATTCTGAACAACTTGAAAAGAACAACGATGAAGTTCTAGAAAAACTCTTAAATGCAGATGGGATTATGCTCTTACCTGGCTTCGGTGCTAGAGGAAGTGAAGGTAAAATCAAAGCTGCTGAAATAGCGAGGGTCAATAAAATACCTTTATTAGGAATTTGCTTCGGATTCCAGTTAGCTATAGTAGAATTTGCAAGAAACATGTGTAACTTAAAAGGAGCAAATAGTACAGAAATAGACCCCAATGCCCCACATCCCGTTATTGACCTACTTCCAGAACAAAGAAATATAACTCATAAAGGAGGGACGATGAGGCTTGGTTCTTATGAAATAGAAATACTCGAAGGAACCCTGGCATATGAAATCTACAAACAAAAGACGGTGTTCGAAAGACATAGGCATAGATATGAAGTTAACCCTGAATACATAGAGATATTAACCAAACATGGTTTAATTTTCTCAGGCTTCAGTAAGGACGGTCGAGTAGAATTCGCAGAACTCAAAGGTCAATTTTATTTCCTAACACAAGCACATCCTGAGTTCAAGTCAAGACCCACAAACCCTTCGAAGCCTTATTTATATTTCTTGAAACATGCCTTAGAATATAAAAAGAGTAAACATGATCGACTTAAACTTAATTAGAAAGAACCCAGAGA
>JBEPYP010000081.1:0-5431 GCA_041641355.1 Thermoproteota archaeon
TACCTGTGGTCGAAGGTTTGATAAAGAATAGATATATCGCAAGGACTTTCATAATGCCTAAACAAAAGGAAAGGGAAAGGAACGTAAAGCTAAAGCTCAACCCTGTGAAATCGTTAATTAAGGATAAAAAAGTTCTCCTCGTAGATGACAGCATAGTTAGAGGTACTACGATCAAAAACATAGTCGAAATGATCAGGAAATGCGGTGCTAAGAAGGTTTACGTTTGGATAACATGCCCTCCAATAATATCTCCTTGCTTCTACGGCATAGATATAGCAATACATGGAGAATTGATAGCAGTAAACAAGAAGATTGAAGAGATAGCTAAGGAAATAGGAGCAGATGAGCTTCGCTATCAAACTCTGGATGGACTTAAAAGAGCTATAGGGCTTGGAGAAAACATATGCACCTCATGCTTAACAGGAATATATCCTACACCTCTTGCACAAAAGCTTTCAGATCAATTGAGGAATAAAGAGAATAAAGAAAGGATAAGATACTGGGAATTGGAAGGCGATGTATAAAATCTTAGTAATAGGAGAAGGAGGAAGAGAAGCTGCTATAGCAAGAGCTTTGCATTCTAGCGGTTCAAGAATCTATTCTTATATGAGTTTCAAGAATCCGGGAATTTCCAGGATATCAGAAAAGATAAAAATAGGTTCTTTGAAAGATTTTGAGTCCATCTCGAATTTCGCCAAGGAGGTAGGAGTAGATTTTGCAATTTGCGGACCAGAAGCTTCTTTGGTGGGAGGATTGGTTGATTTTCTAGATGAGAAAGCGAAAATCCCATGCGTAGGACCTAGGAAGAAGTTAGCTATGATAGAAGGAAGCAAATCCTTTGCGAGGGAATTGATGAAAAAACATGGGATAAAAGCTTATCCTGAGTTCAGAATAGCTGAAAATCTAAAAGAAGCTGAAGAAGCGATCAACGAACTAGTAGATTATGTGATAAAACCTGATGGACTTACTGGAGGTAAAGGGGTCAAGGTATTAGGAGAACATTTTCAAAATAAAGAAGAAGCTTTGAAGTATTGTGAAGAGGTATTAGCTTCGCATAAAAAGGTCGTTATAGAAAGGAGGGTTGAGGGCGAAGAATTTGTACTGCAATGCTTTTATGACGGAAGGGTGCTGGTTCCCATGCCTTTAGTTCAAGATCATAAAAGAGCTTTTGATGATGATAAAGGAGAGAACACAGGCGGTATGGGATCGATAAGCTCCAAAGATCATCTATTGCCTTTCATAAATATGGATGTATTCGAGAAATCCTATTACATTTTAAAAGAGACGATGCTAGCTTTGGAGAAAGAAACTGGATATAAATACAAAGGGATAATATACGGTCAGTTCATGCTAACAAAAGCAGGACCTCTTATAATCGAATATAACGTTCGCTTCGGAGATCCAGAAGCTATAAACGTACTTTCCATTTTAAAGAGCAATTTTTCTGAGATCTGTGAAAAGATTGTTGAGGGAAATTTGAGCGAAAAAGACGTGAAATTTGAAAAATCATCCACAGTATGCGTGTATTTTGCTCCCTTAGGTTATCCTAGCCATCCCTTGAAAGACCAAGAAGTTGAAGTTCAAGAAGATGAGATAAAGAAACTAGGCGTGGAAGTTTACTACGCTTCCTTGAGAGAAGAAAACGACAAGCTTTATACCACAGGTTCTAGAAGCTTAGCCTTGTTAGCTAAGGCAGAAGAGATAGCAGAGGCAAGCAAACTTTGTTATGAAGCTGCTAAATATGTAAAAGGCAATGTGTATTGTAGGAAAGACATCGGTACTGAGAAGCTTATTAATAAAAGAATTAATAACTTAAAGAGATTAGGAATCAATTTAGAATGGTTATAATTTTCGATGGGAATAAAAGGAAAAAAGAAATCCTAGAATCATTGAAGGAAGATATTGAAAAAATAAGAGAAATGAACGTCAATCCTAAATTGGCGATAATCAACGTTGGATCAAACCCAGCTTCTCTTTCATACATAAAGATGAAAATTTCAACGTTGAAAGAACTAGAACTGGCATATGAATACTATAATTTAGATGAAAAAACAGAGGAAAAGGAATTATTGAAGAGGATAAATGAACTGAATAATAGAAAGGACGTAAACGGAATAATAGTTCAACTTCCTTTACCTCCTCATCTTAGAACACAAGTCATCCTAAACTCGATCGATCCGAACAAAGATGTGGATGCCCTTAATGAAGTCAATCTAGGAAAGCTGATGTATAAAGAAGAAAAACTTGCACCTTGTACTCCTAAGGCTATAATAGATATATTAGAATATTCTGGGATAAACGTTGAAGGTAAAAACGTAGTGATAATAAACAACAGCGTATTGATAGGAAAGCCTCTTTCCATAATGCTCACCAATAGGTTTGCTACGGTAACGATATGCCATGTTAAGACTAAAGACCTGCCTTCATACACTAAGAGGGCTGATATAATAATAACTGCTACAGGAGTGCCCAATCTGATAAGGAAGGAACATATACCTGAGAATGTAGTTTTAATAGATGCTGGTTTCTCTAAGATAAACGACAAAATAACTGGTGACGTTGAATTCGAAGAAGTAAAGAATAGCTGCTATCTAATAACCCCTACGCCTGGAGGTGTTGGTCCTATGACTGTAGCGATGTTGATCAAAAATCTCATCTTTTGCACCCAAATTCAACTAGGACTTATTAAAAATGAATGAAAAACTGAGAATTGCAGTATTAGCTTCTACAAGGGCTACCGATATGCAAGCTATAATCGATGAAATAGAGAAAGGAAGATTAAACGCGGAAATAGTTTGCGTAATAAGCAACAAGAAAGACGCTTATGCTTTAGAAAGAGCAAGGAAGCATAACATAGAAGCGATTTTCATAGACCCTAAAGGTAAAACTAAAGAAGAATACGATAAAGAAATCCTAGAAGAGCTGAATAAAAGGAACGTTGACTTAGTCTTGTTGATAGGTTACAATAGATACATAACGAAGGTCTTGTTGGAACCTTACAGGAATAGGATAATGAACATACACCCTTCATTGCTTCCTGCATTTCCAGGATGGGATAAAGAAGTGCACAAAGCAGTTTTGGAATACGGTTGTAAGATAACAGGATGTACTTTACATTTCGTAGATGAAAGATTGGATGCAGGGCCTATAATACTTCAAAAAGCAGTAGAAGTAAGGGATGATGATACCGTCGAAAGTTTGAAGGAAAGAGTTCAAAAAGCAGAACAGGAGATCATATTAGAAGGGATAAAATTGTTCATGGAAGGAAGGTTGAAAGTAGAAAATAATAAAGTTAGAATTCTCAGATGAAACGAAGAAAAGGACATGGGCCCGCTGGGATTTGAACCCAGGACCCCCCGGTTATGAGCCGGGTGCTCTACCTAGCTAAGCTACGGGCCCTCTTTTATATTTACTTTTAAGGAATTATTTATTTTTCTTCTTCTAACTTTCTCTCGTCTATGACTTCTATCATCGATTTCTTTTTGGGAGATTCATAAGTAGGACCTTCCTCTATTGAAGGTTTGCCTCCTTCTATTGTTATCTCAGCACCTGGATACATTTCTTCTAGCTCACGCCTTAGCTTCGTAACATCAGTGTTCTTATCTGCTTTAACGTATACCTTAGTTTTTCCTCCTGAACTGATTACGCTTATAGAATATCCACCAGTGAAACCTCTACTTAAATTCTCGAAATCGCTGAATATATCTTCGAATAAATCCTCGAAGAACTTCTTCTTCTTTTCTTTCATATTTTGATATTATTTAAAATCTGCTTAAAAATTCTAAAACTTCAACTAGAAGCTGAGGCTATGTTATAGAGAAGTTTAACGAAAGATTTCTCCATCGTCCTAAGACCGCTGGTAGGTCCTCCTTCTCCTACGACTAAGTATTCATTAGGACTATGGGCTAATCCTCCATGACCAAGTCCTCCGACTATGAAAGGAAGATTAAGAGGAGGGTCGTGGAATAAAGAAAACGGAGCGCTTCCAGCTAAAGTAGGCCATACTTCTGGCTTTTTGCCGAAATCTTCTATCGTCTTGATCAGAGCTTGCACATACTTATCTTTATAACTCATCCTCGCTGGATTATAACCTCTTTCCAATAACCTTATCTCTACTTCTTTAAAGCCTTTTGAATCCAAATGCTTCCTTATCATAGGTAGTATATCTTCAACTTTCATGTTAGGGACCAACCTAACATCTACCTTAGCTGTTACCTTATGAGGCAATAAAGTCTTGGTACCAGCTTGTGTATACCCACCCCAAATCCCGTTTATGTTCAAAGTTGGAGTGAATAGATAAAGCTTCAAAGCTTCTACTCCGTGTTTATCATCTATGAAATGTTTTATCTGTAGTTGTTCCTTAATAGCATCTTCATCAAAGGTCTCGGCTAATTTTTCGAGTAAATACAGATCTTCTTCTGTAGGAACAGCGACCTTATCGTAGAATCCCTCTATTAAAACTTTATTTCCATCTTCGCTCGTCATCGTGGCTAAGGCATGTATAAACCTCCAAACAGGACTATCCACCCAGGCCTTGTTACTTCCATGGATTCCAAACTTAGTTGGTCCTTTGCCCCAATTCTCTCCTGAAAGCTCTAGTTCAAAGTAAATTATCCCCTTAACGCCTAGATAAATCATAGGCTTCCCTCTTCTGTTTTCAGAAGGAAAAGGAAAGAAAACGACATCTGCTTTTTTCAACTTATCTTGGTATGCATTTATGAAGCTAGGCAGGTTTCTACTACCTAGTTCTTCTTCTCCTTCTGCTACGAATATCAAATTGACAGGCAACTCTTTTCCTGCGTTTTTAATGGATTCAACTGCATTCAAAAACGCACCTAAAGGTCCTTTTGAATTGACAGCACCTCTTGCTATCAACGTTTCCCCGAAATAATCCATATTCACTACCTTTCCTTCAAAGGGATTTACAATCCAACCTTCCTCATCAGCAGGCATAGTATCATACATCAAATAGACTAGAACTGTTCTCTCAGCGTTGGCTTTATATTCTCCATATACTACGGGATTTCCTTTAGTTTCAACTAAACTAGCATATGAACATCCTATTTCAAGAAGCATTTCTCTGACCAGATCGGCACATTCTCTTACTCCTATATTCAAAGGACTCACGGAAGGTTGTCTCACCAATCTTCGAACCCTTTCTAAATGCCTTTCGTAATTCCTATCTATTTCTTCAAATATCTTTGATAATTCTCCTTGCATGAAATCTAAATTACTAATTGCCTTTTATTTTTCACCACTCAAAATAGGTGAACGGCCGTTTAAGTGACCTTTATTGCATCCAGTTAATCCCACACAGTCGATCTATAAAGTTCTAAAATCATCCAATCCTCCTTGCCAAATAGGACAATTTACTGCTTTAATAAGTAATAGGAAACAGTTCTAGCAAACAGGCATCTTGGAGGAGCAGACG
>JBEPYP010000082.1:0-5421 GCA_041641355.1 Thermoproteota archaeon
CAGACTCAACGTACAGAACAATGCATATGGATTTGATCTACAGAGCTATTAACTTGAAAACCGCAGTTTGGGGTATGAAAATTCCCCTTGAGTTCAGATTATGTAAGCCTCGTAAAGAGTACATACCCTCATTTAAAGAAATAAAGCTTGAAGAGTTATTTCAAACTACCCAACTCCCGAAAGATCTAGCTGAAGCACTCATTAAAGCGTTGCAACATTCAGGATATGATGGATTGGCGTTTCATCAAAACTATTATCTTAAGAAAATTCTTACTACAGATAACAAATGTTACTTACTAGTCTCACCTGCAGCTAGCGGAAAGTCACTTATTTTCTATCTCACAATTTTAGTTCATATTCTTAAAACTCTAGAAACCGAAGGTACCAAGGCTATAATTCTTTATCCAAGGAAGGCTCTAGCAAGCGATCAACTACAGAAGTTTCAGAAAATACTGATTTACTTAAACGAAATACTTAAAAAGCAAAATCGACGCCCCATCTCGGTTGGCATAGATGATGGAGATACTCCGAGAAGTCCAAATCCAAACTATTTACAAAATGGAAAGTTATTTCGAGGTATAAAATGCGTTTTCAAGAATTGTGATGGAATGTTGCGATACGAGCTTAAGCAGAATAATGCATTAATAGTTTGTGATAAGTGCAAGAGAGTTTATAGTGAAATTATTGCAACAAAAGAAGAAATATGGTCAAATAAGCCGGACATAATATTCTCCAATTTAGCCGCATTAAATCGACGTCTAATGATGGTTCCTGCCCAGGCTATATTAGGAGCTCATCTGAAATGGATAGTAATAGACGAGGCTCACGTATACAGAGAAGAAGTAGGCGGTCACGTGCGATGGTTGCTGAAAAGGATAATGGCAAGATTTCAAGTAATTTTTAAGGGCGATGTACGTTTTATTGTTTCTTCCGCTACGATTTACAAACCTAAAGGATTCATCTCAAAGCTTCTTGGACTTACTAACGGCGTATATTATGAGCCTTACAAAAAAGTTTTAAAACTTGCTAAGGATAAATTTAGAAAGATAACTCTTGACCTAATTCTAGCTCCACATCCACTTCGTTCAGCTGAAACTCTTGCAGAAGAACTCGCTCTACTGCTAGCAGTCTGGGCGTACTCTAACAAGAAGAAAGTAATACTCTTTGTCGATAATGTATCTGAAGTAGAGCGGCTGTATGAGATTGTGGTCAAAACGATAGTAGCTAAAAATCAAGAACAAAATGATCACATCGACCCGAAAAAAACACCTATAGTGAATGATATAACTAACTCATTCAGTTGGAGATCGATAGTAAAGACGGTTGGTAACATAGATTCAAAATCTCTTGCAAACATATTTGACTTTCATCATGGAGAACTGTCATCAGAAGAGAGAGCGCAGGTGGAAGAGAACTTCAAAAGAGGGAATAAGTTATTCTTATTTTCTACATCAACACTCGAGCTTGGAATAGATATCGGCGATATAGCGACCATAATCCAGTACAAAATACCCATCGCCTCAGAGAGCTATGTGCAAAGAGTTGGGAGAGCTGGGAGAAGTGATGATGTTCTAAGAGTAGCATTAGGCATTTTAGTGTTAACGAACTCGCCATCTCAAGTTAGATATGTAATAGGCGATGAATATTTACGATTGATCAATCCACGAGTAGAGATACCAGTAGCTTTGGAGAATGAAGAAATTAAAAAACAGCATCTCATTTTTTCTCTTCTAGACGTGCTCGCTTCACGAGGACGTCCTACTTTTTTAGATTATACTAAGGAAGTTATGCCATCATGGGAAAATGTTTCTGATGCCTTGCAGTCCCTTACAAATATTATTGCTGAAGCGAAAGAGAACGAATCCCTTAAATCTCTTATATCCAGCTATCTGAATCTCATTAGCGAAGAAGCGGACACACAAAAGACCTTCAATAACGTTTTAGATGCTATAATGAAGAAGGTCCAAGAAGCTCAAGCCCAGGTCTCTAAATTGAACTTTCAGGACATTGAAGATGGTCGAAAAAAATTACAAAATGCTGAGGATCGAGTTAGAGACGCGTTAAGGAAGCTCGAAGTAATAATAACTAATGTAGAGAAGTTATTGGCTAAGCTATCACTTCCAGAATTAGTTCAAGAATTAGTTGAATATAAGCAGAAACTTGCTGATATTCAAGAAATCCTTCATAACGTGTTTTCTGTGTTGGAAAAATGTAGAAGTGATGAAATGATTCTCTCTGATGCATGCATTAAAAAGCTTGAAGATATCGTGATGAGATTTAGAACTAAGCAAAAGGAGGCCCAGGATATGCTTGAGCGTCTAAAAAAGAAAGTAAATGAATTGTTACCGCAGAAAATTATAAGCTTTGATCAAAACAGTGCGATAATTGAGGTAACAAAAGACCTTCCTGAGTTGCTAAGAGAAGATGGTCTGCCGAAGCATCTTAATGAAATGGTGAGCAATTCAACAGTAATACCTGTTATTCCTATCTTTGAAATTAATAAAAGGTTAAAAGAAAGAAGATACCTCGATCTCATCTCAATTCTTAAATACCTCGGATTTTCATTAAGTACTTTATTTGAGAAACCTCTACCTTCTGTTGAAATAGTTAAAATATTTGAAATAGGAGGTATAGAGGTTGAAGAACAACCAGGAACAAAACTAATTGATGACCTTTTCTACTCTTACACACCGTTTAAGCTAAGAGGAGCAAAGGATAATTACTACATTCTTTTATTACCGTCCATAAGAAAACATAATATTAGTAAAAATTGGTACAATATAGACTTATATAAGTTCTATGAGAATGGAACCACGGTAATAACACCTCATGAAATTCGGCCAACAAGGGTTGATGACTTGGTAAACTTAGTGTCTGTGGATGGTGAGCAAAATTTCAGATTAGAGCTCAACAATAAAATCGTAAATGACGCTTATTACTGTAGATTAGGCTACTATATTTCACCAAATCCAACTTGCAACAGAAAAAATAATGATTGTGAGTTATGGGAGATCTGTGAGGGGAAAAGATTTTGGAAAGGTCCCAAATCCTTCTATGGAGTAAAAGTCTATCCAAACATTACAGTAAAAATTGACAAATTTGAGGGCATACAACCAATTGTTGTATCAAAAGATCCTAATATCTCTATTGAGAAGATTAATAATCTGTACGCGAAGATATACATCGATTCAGTATCGTTCGTGGCACGCTATTTTAGGTCCTCACCTACGATAAAACTCGAAGAAGCTCCCGGCTATCGTATTCGAACAAAATCCATATCATTTTCGGTTGAAGCACAATGGCTTACTGATTTTATAAGAAATGTACTCAAAAAAAATAAAGAGGTCTTTGCATGGATATTTACAAAGTTTTACATTAAAGAGAATTATGACGTTAACGACCTTGAATGGGTTGCTTTATTTTTCTGGAATGGCATTAATTATAAGAAATCCCCGAAGCTTTCAAGGTACGAGAAGGAGTTGAACTCAGCCAAAGTTACAAATGAGCTTGTAGAATTTGCAATCAAAGTTCTCTTACACAGTTTTGCACACCTTTTACATCAAGAGGTTGTTTCAGTCCTACAAACCTCGCCTGATAATATTATTTATGCATATACAACAAAGCCTGGAGAAGATGGTAAATACAGAATATTTTTGTTTGAGAATGCTGAGAGAGGCTTAGGTCTCACAGACTCCTTTTCCGAGCAAGTTAGTAAAGTAGGTCCTGATTGTGTGAAGTATTTGGCAAAAAGAATTTTAAATATTCTTTTACAATGTTCTAAATCAGGTTTATCATACGTATCTGTACAGGGAGCCAGCGAAGAGGTGATGACAATATGGAATAAGGCTAATGAATACAACCGAAACTTTCAAACTTATTATCATTGCGTTAGGGTACCAGTAGAGTTCTTACGATACATATTAAGTAGATATGACAAACAGATTAGTCAACTTATCGAGAGAGAAGATGTCGCGCCCTACATGGACGATATCCTAGCTTCTACACCTTTATGTTGGGATGGATGCTACCATTGCGTGAGGCTTGAGACCAATTGTCATGAGAGACCATATGAACAAATATTTTCTGTAAGCAAGCTACTTCTAACTGCATTCTTAAATGAAATATTGGAAACCTTTAAACCACCTACCGAAACAACTTCAGAAACTTCAGTAATAGAAATTGACAAAGCAAAACAGCTTTTCAGCTATCTAACAGGCGCACAAAGGATTGTTAGAATAATATCGCCATGGATATCAATAGAAGTAGCAAACGCAATATGTGACATAGCTAGAAAGCAGAAAATTAATTTTAAAATAATAACATCAGCAGATACTACTGTTGAAACTCATAAAAAAGCCATTCAAGTGTTCAAAAATGCTGGTTTAAAAGAAGTTGACGTCAAAATCCTTAAAGACAAGCTCGTTCATGCGAAAATGATAATTATAGATGATAGCCTCTCCATCATAGGTTCTGCAAACCTTACGTTATCAGGACTCTATGAGAATATTGAAGGTTATGCCGTATTATCTGAGCCGAGTTTAGTTAGAGATTTAATATCGAAATTTGAGGAACTTTGGAATATTACAACCTAATATAAGAGAGCTGAGTTCTGTGGATAATTAATTATGTCAAATAATTTATTCTATTTCCTGAAAACCGTATTCCATAAAATTTAAAAGATCAGATTTATTTTCAGCTCGTGCCCTTTTTGTAGTTTCTGTCCTTAATATTTCCCAAATGTAATCAGGCGTTGCCCATATTCCGCGAGAAAAGGAATCAGCCATATGAATTACATTTAATGTAGCTCGATAAACATTAAAATCTCTCTGTATCGCATAGAGTATTTTTGGTAACATCTTTTCATTCTTCTTAAGAAATTCGACTCTTATAGCGGGAGCTATAGGAGAAGGTTTAAAGTAAGTTACTAATGTCTCTTCTGCCCATATGGAGGGTGAGTCTTTATCTTTCTTTCCTTCTTCTATTATTGGGGATAACCATTCAGGATTGGTTACCATCTTCTTGTAGGGCATAGGCTCAGTATACTCACCAGTCTTTAATAATAAGGAACAAACCTGGAGATCCGTTAGCCACAAAGTAGATAAACCGAGACCTGCTAGGTAAGTTTTAATTAATGTTTTTGAGACAGATCTTTTAGGTATGCCTACGACTATCACATTATTTTGATTAAGCAATTTAAAATGCAAACTTTCATCACCTTTAAAGCACATATCATAAAGCTCTGTGAAAGTTGGGTTAAGTTGCTCAGTTTCAACAGCAGCATACTTAACATATCGATACCAATAAACAGGTGTTAAACTTCCGTCCAAAAATAAGATTTCCGTTTTTCCTTGATTCAAACCTTCTATAGCTACAGTAAGCTCATGAAACATTCTATACTCTTCTGTATATCTAACAGCAGCT
>JBEPYP010000083.1:0-5351 GCA_041641355.1 Thermoproteota archaeon
TTCTATGTTTACTTCGATGAATTTTCCTATTAAGCTTTCTTCTTCAGATTTAACTATCACACATCTATAATCTTGTGCTCTGCCTTCCAAGAAACCTTTCTCGCCTTTTCCTGTTATTAAGACTTTCAAAGTCTTGCCTACGAATTTCATGTTCTTTTCTAACGTTATTTTATTGCATATCTCCGTTAGAATCTTAGATCTTCTCTTTTTGATAGAATCAGCAAGTTGAATTAATGAGCCAGCTTTTGTGAAAGGTCTTTGGGAATATTGAGCAATATGTACCTTATCGAACTTGATTTCTTCGACTAGCTTTATGGTATTTTCGAAGGCTTCTTCATCTTCTCCTGGATATCCTACTATTATATCTGTGGCTATGAATAAATCAGGATGCTCTTCCCTTAGCTTTCCTATAAAATCTTTGAATTCTTTAACAGTGTGGAGCCTCTGCATACTAGCTAATATTCTATCATCGCCACTTTGTACTGGTACATGACAGAACTTATATATTCTTGTGTCATGATATAGCTTAATCAATCCTTCCAATAACCTAAAGCCAAACCAAGGTGTAAACATTCCTATTCTGATTCTATAATCTCCTTCGATTTCTAAGAGCCCCTCTATCAATTCGTAGAGATTTGTGTTTATATCTAAACCATAAACAGCAGTATCCTGTGCAGTGAGATAAATTTCTTTTGCCCCTCTTTCAACAGCTTCCTTGAATGCTTGCTTTATGGATGAAGGCCTGTAGCTATACAGAGTTCCCCGTGTGAATTTCACTGAACAAAAGGAACACGAACCTAAGCAACCTGAAGCTATAGGTAACTCATAAGGACCTTTTCCTTCATACTTAGGTATTATCTCATAATCTCTATCGCTTCCTCCTATGAAAAGATTCGTCTCTAATTCCTCTTTGGATACTATTTTTGGGATCTCTTTTATCAATGAAGGCGTAACATATATAGCTTTTTCGTTGACTTTCAATAGCTTGTATGGATTGAGCTTAACCATACATCCTGTAACTAATATCCTAGCGTTATTTCTCTCTGCTATCTCGCTGTATTTCTCCAAAGCGTGTATTGCTTTAAGCTCAGATTCGTTTCTAACAGAGCAAGTATTTATTATTATTAAATCTGCTTCCTCAACGTTATTTGTTTTACTGAAAGATAGATTTTCAAGTGATTGAGAAATGAACCTACTATCAGCTTCATTAAACGTGCATCCATAGGTTTCTATGAAATATTTTCTGTTCACGATAACATAATTTAGTCAGTACTCCCTCTTATTTCTTGTATTTTCTTATTGACGTAATCTACGCTGATCTTTCTGAACAATATCCTAGGCTCTGAAATCCTATGATTGATATTATAGGGATCTTTAAAGGCATCTTCCCATTTGAACTCTAAGGGTAAGTTAAGAAGTTCCCTAATTTCAAGGGATTTCTTGGGTATGAAAGGACTTAAAACTACTGAAAGAGAATTTAGGATTCGCATGAGGATGTAAATTACTCTATCAGCACTTTCTTTATCGCTTTTTATTAGTTCCCAAGGTTTCTTTTCATTTAAATACCAATTCCCTAATCTAGCTATATCCATGGCTTGATTGAGGGCGCTTCTAAGTTTAACTTGTCTCAAACTTTGGTCGACGTTTCTAATTTTTTCTTCTACGCTCTTTAAAACGTTTAAATCTTCTTCCTTTAAAGTCGCTGGCTTAGGTATCAAATAATTATAATGAGTTTTCACGAAATGAAGAACTCTATAGATGAGATTTCCTAAAGTATCATTGAGATGTGAATTAACCAGTTCGACGAAAACTTCTATAGAGAAATCAGAATCTCTTTCTTCAGGTCTCATGTGTATTAAAGCATATCTCCAATAATCAGCTTCTAAGATTTGCAAAGCTTCATCCAACCATATGCCTATTCTTTGGCTTTTAGAGAATTTTTTCCCGCCAAAAGTCAGAAATTCTGTAGCGGAGATTATATGAGGTAAGTTATATCCTTCACCGCTAGCCATGAGCAGAGCAGTAAATATGACTGAATGAAATGGTATGTTATCTTTACCTATAAAGTAATAAGTTAGAGCGTCTTTGTTAAACCAAAATTCCTTCCAATCTTCTTTCCCTTTGAAATATTCGATCGTAGCTGAGATGTAGCCTAGAACAGCTTCAAACCATACATAAATGGTTTTATTTTCAAATCCTTCAAAGGGAGCTGGGATGCCCCATTTATTATCCCTTGTTAAAGCCCTTGGTCTAAATTCTTCTCTGATATAACCTAGGCTTATAGTTTTTATCCTTTTATCGAAGTAAGGATTACTTTCTATATATTCAATTACCTTATTCCTTAATCTAGGAAAGTCTATGAAAAAGTGTTCAGAATTCTTCTTGATAGGTTTACTATTACAAATAGCACATCTTGGGTTTATTAGTTGTAGAGGTTCTAATAGGCTACCGCAATTTTCGCATTGATCCCCTCTTGCTCTTTCATAGTTGCATATTGGGCATACTCCAATAACAAACCTGTCTGGTAGAAATATCTTACAATTTTCGCAATAAAGCTGCTCTACTTCTTTCTTAAAGAGATATCCGCGTTCATATATTTTTCTGTAGAATTCTCTTACGAAATTTTTATGAACTGAGCTCTCAGTTCTAGTATAATTATCGAAGGATATTTCGAATTCATCAAATATCTTCTTAATCTTTTCATGGATCTCATCAGTCAATTCTTTGGGTTCCTTCCTTCTTAGTATTGCTTCTACTTCTATAGGTGTTCCATGTTCATCGGAACCACTTACAAATACAACTTCATCGCCTTTTAGTCGATGATATCTAGCTATTACATCAGCAGAGAGAACAGATCCGATCAAGTTACCTATATGCGGTATTGAATATGCATAAGGCCAAGCTGATGTTACTAAGACCTTTAGAGCTCCCACCTCTTATCTTCTTCCATCTATGAGCTATGATATAAGTTTTAGGAATTTGTGATCATGGCCAGTGTTATAAATAAGCTAAATTTTCTTACACGATTTAGAATAGGAGGCCTTTAGTAACTTCAGATAGAAGAAAGGTTATACATATTCATCTCTCAACTTCATTAATTAGGCATAATGTTTATATACTTCAAGGTTAATGCTTTATGAAGAATATATTAAAATATTAATTAATTTTCTTAGATTTTAATATATTAAAATGCTTAACATTTGCAAATATTTTCTTCATTTATTTTTTGTACCGCATTAAGCAATAATTTGCTTATTTTTTCTTCATTTTTCTTATAAACCTCTCTAACCTCCTCGAATGATACTCTTTCTTGCATTCCTGCGGCATAATTCGTTATTATCGATAAAGAACTATAACAAAGACCTAATTCCCTGGCCAAGACCACTTCCGGAACCAAAGTCATACCTACTACATCGGCCCCTATCATTCTGAAGAATTCGATTTCTGCAGGTGTTTCCAACCTAGGTCCTTCTGTACAAACATAACATCCTCCTAATGTGATATTGTAACCCAATTCTTTACCGCTCTCAAATATTTTTTTGTTCAATTCTTCGCAGAAAGGATTTGTCATATCTACATGAACTACCTTGTAAGAATCCCCTAAGACTTCATCTTTACCTCTAAACGTTCCGTCGTAAAAGGTGTATTCTCTTCTTTTTGTGAAGTCTATAAATTGGGTTATTAATACAAAATCACCTATTTTATGTTCTTTTTTAATCGATCCTACAGAGTTTATGGCTATGATCTTTTTAGCTCCTAATTTTGCTAGTGCGTATATTAGAGCTTTGCTGTTGATCCTATGCGGTGGTATTGCGTGCTCAAAACTTTTCGAACCGGGTAGAGCGTGTCTATTCGTGAAGAAAACTTGTTTATCTGAGATTTTATAGACAGCTATTGGTTGAGATATTCCGAAAGGCGTATTTACATGTAATATTTCTTCTTCTTTCTCAAACATCTTCGCTATTCCTGAACCTCCTATTATTGCTATTTTTTTATTAGTCATAATAGACTAAAATATTAGAATGAAAAAAAGCCTAAGCATTAGTAATTATCATAAAATGCTAGAACGATTGTACAGCATGCTGGAAGTGCATCCTGAGAAATTTAAGGGGTTTGAAGAACTTATAGCAGAGGTTGAAAATGTGAAGAACAGAACCATAATAATCAATTTTAAAGAAATAGCTGAAAAGCTTAATAGAAACCCTGAAGAGCTTGCTTCTTTCTTCTTCAAGGACTTGTCTACGAATGGGATGATCGATGAGGATACTAAGCAGTTGATCATCTTCGGAAAATTCAGCTTTGAGAGAGTAAACATGACTCTGAAATATTACATAAAGAAACACGTGATATGCCCAATATGTTCTTCAGTAGATACCGTTGTGATAAAAGAGGGTAAAGCTCTCTTTTTAAAGTGTCTTGCTTGCGGAGCTACTAGCTCAATAGTCGATTAGCTAGGAGTTTTCTCAAATCTATCCTTTTTTGAAATCCAATAATAAGGTATGTCTAAGACCTCCCCTAACTGTTTCCTTGTATCTACAATGATATTTCTTTCTAAAAGAATTTGCAAGCCTTCTTGCTACGTTAACATTAGAGAAATAAGCATCTATACCATAACTAAAACGTTCCTCTTTGATGAAGAATTGTAGTTCTTCATTCGATAAGCTACCTAGAAACTTATCGAATTCTTCTATTATTTCTTCGTCGTGAGTTCGAAGCTGTATTAACGCTTGATAGTTTTCTGTCTTTTTCCTTAAACAATTTTCGCAGATATTTTTAAGCAAATTTATTTGGATTTTCAGGTCCGTATTAAAGTCCTCTTCGAATTCTTCTAGATGCAATTCAAGGTTTATTTTCGCTAACCTCAAAGAAGGATCTAGAAATATTTCTAGATCGTTTAAGCTAACGTTTTCTTTAAACACTATCTTTTTTCTAACGATTTTTTCTACTAAACCTTCGAGTTCAGAGAAACTGCTTATATCAATCCATCTTTCTCTTCTAACCCTATAACAGATAGGACAAACGATTAACTTAATAGGTTTTACATTTTTTACAAATCCTTCTTTTATGGCACAGTCTAAACAAATCCCTCTTTGTCTAGATATTTTTACATTAGTTCTGCCGCAAATAGCACAGCTTAGCATTATTCTATTTCTCCTGTAGTATTAGATTGGACTATGGTGTATATATTTCTAAGCTATTCATTTTACATTTTTGAATCTATCAAGCTTTATTCTAACTAATAATCGAGAAATATAAGTTATAGATAAATAAATAATTAGTAAAATGAGCAAAGATGAATCCAAGTCTGTTCGCTTTCCTAAAGAAGGAGAACTACTAGGTGAAATTATTCA
>JBEPYP010000084.1:0-5315 GCA_041641355.1 Thermoproteota archaeon
TACGTATGTTATAGCATCAATCTTTTCCTTATTTTTCTTTAATTTCTTGTTTAATTCGTAATTGGTTAAGGCAGATTTGCAAAATCTATCTAAGTATATTTTAACTAAATTTTTATACGTTATTGGGTTATCTAAAATCTTTTTATTGATTATGGAAACACACCATGCTATTCTGCTCTTTGAAACTCTGTGGCCATGCTTCAGAAAGATATCAGTTATTTCTTCTAAATTGATCACTTTGCTTTCTCCATAAACTCTAGATGTTATCAACAAACAAGCAGCGGAAATCGTCGGGCAAGAGAAATTGTAACCGTTTAGTTTAAAATATTTGTATGCTTTAAGATACAATCTCAGAGTAGCGTAGGCTAGATTCCTGCTTAAATTAAGCTCAGAAGCAATTTGTAGAAAGCTATTCAATAATATACTTCCTATGTATGCAGAAGCTTGGTATGCTTTTAGCTTGTCATCGAGTTTCTTGATGTTTTTAAACATGGGCTGTAGTCGTTCTTCTATTTTCCTGCTCAAGTTGTCCCTGAAAATGCCATATGAGTCACTGTTTATCTTGCTTCCTAGAGGTGTTGTAGGTATCATGGGTATTTCTTCAAGAGGTTCTTTTTGTTCATAGACTATGTCTTCGTGGACCAGCCCACAATTGCTACATACTAGTTTTCCTTCACTCGTGATGATTAAAGCGCTACCGCATTCTTTGCATCCTTTCATCTCACAAATCCTTTTGAATTAATAGAAAAGCAGGTAGGCTTGATTTTCTAAGTGATAACGTTGCAAAAATAAGTTCTGACTTTAATTTTAAAACAAAAGAGAGGTCAGTGAAAGTGAAATAAGTAAATATAGAAGTTTATGTTAATGTTTCCTATGGCATTACCTATTAGAAGATTGCAAACGGAGCTTCTTAATTTAATAGATAAAGAAGTTGAAGTCTATACTACTTATGGTAAGCGTTATGTAGGAAAGCTCCTAGCCATAGATTCTGAAAAACTTAATTTAGCGCTAAGTAATGCGCGCGATGAATCAGGAAATGTTTTCTCTTTACTTGTCCTTCATGGGGCAGTCGTGGGAGAAATTAAACTCTCTGCTACCTATATAGATTTAAAGGATTTGGCTGAAAAGCTAGAGAAGTATTTCCCTAAATTGATCGCTTATGATAATATTTCAAGAGTGATCACGGTAGCTGAAAAAGTGAGGATCTTACCTGATGGAACAATAGAAGGCTCAGGACCCATAGCTGATAAGGTTAGAGCTATCTTCAACGAACTACTCAAAAAATAGCTCATTCTATAATTTATTAAACAAAGATGTTTTTTGAAATAAACGATAAAACATTGGCTTCAAGGATAGGCAAAATTTATACAAAAAGCGGCTTCATAGAAACACCGGCTCTTCTACCTGTAGTGAAAGTGGATTATGATCCTGAGCTACTCTCATATATCAAGAAAATAGGTTTCAGAGCTATAATAACAAATGCTTACTTATTCTGGAAGAAGTTTAGGGGTAAAGTAATGGATTTACATGACTATTTCAATTTTAAAGGGGTAATAATGACTGACTCAGGAGGGTATCAAGTACTAAAATACGGAGACGTTGAAATCACACCTAAAACAGCGCTGCTTTACCAATTTAAAATCAAAAGCGACATAGGGGTTATTTTAGATTATCCTACTGGATTATCTAGAGATCCCGCTTTCATTGCGAAAAGCGTTAGCTTGACTCTGAGAAGAGCAAGATATGCAGTTTCCTTCATGGGTAAAACTGATACTATCATCGTAGCACCAATTCAAGGTGGTCTCAACAAAAACTTGCTGGTTAAATGTGCAAGAAAAATGAAAGAGATGGGCTATGAAATGTTTGCCATAGGAAGCCCTACAGGCTTAATGGAGAAGTATAGGTATAAAGAAGTCCTTCAGATGATATTGCTGGTAAAGAATGAATTAGGGAGCTCTAAGCCCATTCATTTGTTTGGAGCAGGACATCCCATGTTCTTCCCTTTCATTGTAGCTCTAGGAATCGACACTTTTGATTCAGCCGCATATAGCATTTATGCGAGAAGTGGGAGGTATTTGACTAGGGATAGAACTTACAAATTAGAAGAACTACCTTATTTACCTTGCAACTGTGATGTATGTAGACGATACGATGTTAAGGATTTAAAAGAACTAGATTTGAAACAGAGAATTTCTCTACTCGAAAAACATAATTTGTACGTATCTTTGGAAGAGATCAAACAGATAAAGCTGCATATCAAAGAAGGTACTCTCTGGAATTATCTTGAAGAGAAAGCTAGGGCCCATCCTTCTTTATATGAAGCTTTTGTTTTCATGAAAAAGAATCTAGATTTCCTGATCAAAGAGAACCCATTTTCTAAAATTAACCTATCAGGGATTTTTTTCTACGATCCCTATTCTGCAATACATCCTGAAGTATTTTCATACGTTGATAATTTAATTAAAAATTATCGTCTTGATGAAGGATGCATAGCGATTTTCTTACCTTTTACAAAGGAGAAGCCTTTTAGTAGGAGTCAAGAGGCATACCTTTTAAAAGAATTAATTCTGAGAAACATAAAGGAGAAAGAGCTGGTAAATAGAATATATGTGTTTTTTACAGGTTACCCCTTTATCATTGTACCTTATGAATTATCTGAAACGTTTCCTACATCTCAATGGGAAGGCAATCTAGATCATTTCCCTTTGAGGAGTATCATCGATAAAGTTTTCAGCGGACTTTTCTTTAACGTCAAGTTAGATAAATCTATTATTTTTCTGGATGATGAATATAATACATTATTTAAAAGATTAGAAAAATATATTAATAAATCGTGCAATAATATATTAAAAATTCCTATAAAGAAAAGTTTAAGTTATACTATAAAGGAAAATAAACAAAAAGTGTTAGATTTTATCTTGAAATAATTTTACATGTAAAGAATCTTGCTATCCGGTGGTGGACTTTGTTCTCTTAATCTCTCGATTTCTTTTAATAACTCCGCTTCCATTTTCTTTTCTAATATCAAATCCTTTTCTACTTGTGATAAGTCTATTTCAGCACCGAATTTTTCTTTTAAGACTTTTAAAGCTACATATGCCGCGTTTAAATCATACTCGTATACTCTAGCGTAAGGCAATATACAGACCGCAGGAAAGTTCTTCATTTCAAACCTGCTGAGTAGAAGAGCTAAAGGGCCTACTATGAAAAGTTTCTTTTCTAAAGGAGGCGCAAAAGGTTTCATCATCTTAGTAAAGGAGCTCGTGTAAGCTATTCTTATAGCATCTCCTTCTTTTGCTCTCTCAGCTAGACCTCCAAATAACACAGCCATTTTAAATTTGTTTTTTACAACCCAATCTGCAATTGCATAAGTATACGAATGAATTTCTCTTGAATCTGGAAGGCTTTCATTTAGGAGGATTATGAATTCCTTAAATTGATAGAGTTCAAAAGGTAAACCTATTCTATCATCTTCCATTCTGATTATCATGGGCAAACGCTTTGTCTCCACATAACCTATATATTTTGCTTCTTTTTGTAACGTTAGGTATTTTGACACTAAATAACCTACAGCACCTACACCGTAAAAGCCTGTTATGAAAATTTTGCCTTCACCTATCTTCTTTTTCATTAACTTCAAACCTTCTTTCTCTTCAGCTAGTTGGATTTTCATGCTAGATGAAGAATATATATAGCAAGTTAGATATATTCATTCTAACGTGAAAAAATAAATGAGTATTAAGCTGAGAATTTTAGGAGGCGGTTTAGAAATAGGCAAAAATGCTATAGAGGTTATACATAATGATCGTTCTTTATTGTTAGATTACGGCGCAAGTTTTAATGGTCATATCGATTTCCCCTTACCTTTGTCTGTGAAGAAATTAGAAGGAGTTATATGTTCACATGCACATCTGGATCATGTAGCAGGTATACCTTTGATTTATAGTTCAGCTATACAACCTAAACTTTACACTAATCCAATTACGCATGATTTAGCAAATCTTTTGCTTTTAGATTTCATAAAAATAGCTAAAAACAAATTACAATTCGACTCCTCCGCTTTGGAAATCATGAATAAAAAAACTGTTTTTAAAACTCTTAACTCAGAGTTTCATGTAGGTGATTTCGCCTTAAAGACTTACAACGCAGGGCATATACCTGGCAGCTGGATAATTTTAATAGAAGTAGCGGGCAGACGCATTCTCTATACAGGTGATATAAATGTTTATGATTCAAGGTTGTTAAACGGCGCTGATCTGATTAAAGAAAAAGTCGACGTGATGTTATGCGAATCAACATATGCATGTATTAATCATATGGACAGAAGTGAAATAGAAAAAGAATTGGTTGCTCGAATTCTTGAAACTCTGGATAATGGGGGCAATGTTCTAATTCCTTCTTTTTCTGTAGGAAGGTCTCAAGAGGTACTTTGTATTTTATACAAGCATAATGTAGATTATCCTATATTTCTAGACGGTATGGCTAGAAGCGCAAGTGCAATAATGTTAGAATACCCAGAGTATTTCAAAGATTATGAATTATTAAGAAAAGCGCTTTCTAAAATTCGTTGGATAAATGGCAAAAAAGACAGAAAAGAAGTCTTGAAGGAACCTTCAATAATAGTTTCTCCGGCTGGGATGCTAAAAGGAGGAGCCGCAACATATTATGTGCGAAGAATAGTCAGGGATAGCAAAAGCGCTATTTTCTTCGTTGGATATCTTTCTAAGAATACGCCTGCAAGGGAAATTCTAGAAAACGGAGTTTTCGTTAATGAAAACGTTAAAGAAAAAGTCTTAGCGGAGACGGATTGGTTTGGGCTTTCTTCGCATGCCGACATGAAAGGTCTAATCAGTTATATAGAGAAAATTAGCCCATCTAAGGTTATCCTCATACACGGAGAACCTTTCAGGATGGTTGAAATGGCCAAAGAGAGTAGAAAGATGGGAATAGACTGTGGTATAGCGAACAATGGAGACGAGATCGAAGTTTAATGTTTTGTTTCGAAACAAGTTTGTAGCAAGTTATTTATATTTTCTATTTCTTCTTGTTCTTTTGTCTTCTATTTTTTCTGCTTATCTAAATTACACCAATGTCACACAACCGATAAAATCTGAAATACGTACTGGCGAGATACCCATCGCTATAAATCAAACTCTAGTTTTTTTAGTTGCGGTGATAATCTCCACCATGATCATTTTATTCCTGCTAATTAGGAGAAAATTCTTTCAAGTAAAGCTTTTGTATACAACTGCATTTAGTTTAGCCTCTTTTCTTTTCCTCTCTTTATTTTTGGAGCCTTTGCGAAATAATATCGC
>JBEPYP010000085.1:0-5289 GCA_041641355.1 Thermoproteota archaeon
TCTTAGGAGCGTTAATTTAATTTTTTTAAGAAATCATATTTGTGAAAGAATCTAGAATTAAGCCAGTATATGCTGAAGCCTTTTTCAAAGTATCGAAAGATGACATTACCTATTATTTAATTTTCGAATATTTAGACGAAGAAGGATATTATGAAAAGCTCTTCAGAAAAGAAGAGGAATTCGATAAAGAAATGAATAAATTGTACTATAACATGCAGAATTTCCTCGATGAAGAAAAGGTGACCATAAATGGTAAAAGATGCAAGCCTAAGGTGAGAATGGTTGATTTAAATTTCAGAGGTAGTTATGGTAGAGTTAGTATCGTTTTCTTAATAAGCTTCCCTGTAAAACTCAAAGAGGGAGTTAATTATTATGAAAATGAATATACTTCAGAGCTGGTGGAATATGATTATAAAGCTTACTGGTTCTTCCCAGAAGGAAGTGAGATAATCGAAGTCGATATGAAAGAAGACTACGAAATCCTAGATAAGAGAATTTTAGTGATATATGGTAAAAAAGGCAAGAGGAGTTCTGGATACGAGATGATATCCTTTAAAATTTCTTAGGCATGTTTAGCATAGGTATTTTTATCCCTATTAAACGATAATAAATCAAATGCAGAAGACCAAATTGGACATATCTTCTGAGATATTTAGGCATATCTACGATGAATCTGAAGGGATACCTTTCTTCAAGACTTATATGGCTGGAGAATGGACTTTCTCTCCTTTGAGTTTTGAAGTGAAAAGCCCTATAGACGCGAATTTGATAGCCAAAGTCGCAAAGCCTAACATGGATACGGTCAACTTCGCGCTGGATATTTTGTATAAAAGAGGAAGATGGGCTATCCGAGACACTCCGGGGGAAAAGAGGCTTAAGATATTCAGCAAAACTGCTGATTTGCTCGAAGAACACAAAGAAGATTTCGTAAATGTATTGATAATAGGCAACGGTAAGACTAGATCTTCAGCTAATGGAGAAGTAAATGCCTCTATAGAAAGGTTGAGAAGAGCGGATATGGATGTTAGGAGGATGTATGGAGAATATGTACCCGGAGATTGGAGTAGTGAAAGCCTTGAAAGCGAAGCTATTATTAGGAGAGAACCTTTGGGCTTAGTATTAGCAATAACGCCTTTCAACTATCCTTTGTTCGACGTAGTCAACAAACTTGTGTATTCCTCTGTTGCGGGAAATGCTGTGATAATAAAACCAAGCCTTTTAACTCCTTTACCTGCGATAATGATAGCGAGACTTCTTGAGCTTGCAGGATTTCCTAAGGAGTCATTGGCTGTTTTTACCCTTTCAGGAAGCGAAGTTGAAGGTATATTAAGCGATAAAAGGATTGCAATCATAAGCCTTACAGGTAGCTCAGAGACTGGTGAGAAGGTAATAAAGGCTAGTGGAATAAAGAACTTCATAATGGAGTTAGGAGGAGGAGATCCTGTCATCGTTTTAGATGACGCAGATCCTGAGTATGCAGCTAGTAGGATAATCATAGGTATAACTAGCTACTCGGGTCAAAGATGTGATTCTATAAAGCTCATCCTAGTCGAGAAGCCAATCTATGAAAAACTTAAACAATGCCTTATAGAGGAAGCAAAGAAAATAAAGGTAGGAGATCCTAGAGAACCAGATGTTTTCATGGGACCTTTGATGGAAGAGAAAACCGCTATAGAAATGATCAGCGCAATGGAGGACGCTATTTCTAAAGGAGGTAAGTTACTCTTTGGAGGCGAAAGAGAAAAGAATTACGTCAAGCCAACGCTTATAGAAGCTAGTAGAGATAATGTGAAAGACATGTATCTTTATAATAAAGAAGTATTCGCACCTATAGCTTTATTAGTCGAAATAGAAAATCTTGAACAAGCTATAGATTTATCAAATGGAAGGAGATACGGATTAGACGCAGCGATCTTCGGAAGCGATATCAATAAAATTAGGAGATTGATAAGGATGCTTGAAGTGGGCACTATATACATAAATGATTATCCAAGACACGGCATTGGTTACTTCCCTTTCGGTGGAAGGAAGGACTCTGGAATAGGTAGAGAAGGAATAGGGTACTCTCAGGAATACGTGATGACTTATAAGACTATTGTTTACAGCTATAAAGGAAAAGGTATTTGGGAATATCTTTAGCTTATTTTCAAAGCTACCTTCAAAGATTTTTTCTTCTCAGCCATCTCAAAAGCCTTAGGAGCATCATCGAGGCTTATATAATCTGAAATCAACCTACTAGGATCCAATCTTCCTCCTCTTATGAGCTCAAGCAAAGTAGGTCCGTATTTTATTGCATCTCCTATGGAGAAGTTAAGTCTTTTCTCAGTAAGCCAAAGTTGTCCTGCAGGAAACGTAGGATATTCAAGAACATGAAAGCCTATTACAGAGATCTTCCCTTTCTTCCTAGCAAGCTCTATAGAAGTCAATAAAACATCTTGAGAACCTCCTACTGCTTCTATTACTAAATCCGCCCCTCTGCCATCGGTCAAGTTTCTAACCTCTTCTGCCACGTTAACTTTGCTAGCATCTATAGCTTTCATTCCTAGCTCTTTTGCTGCATTCAATCTCCTCTCTACGAGATCAATGGCTATGACTTGGGAAGCTCCTAAGATTTGGGCACACATTCCTGCTAACAAACCTATAGGTCCACAGCCTAGTATTGCTACCGTATCTCCTACTTCCATCCTTCCTTCTACAACTCCTGCGAAAGCAGCGGCAAGACCATCGCTTACCATAAGAGCTTTCTCATCGCTTACTTCATCTGGTATCTTCATGAGCATCGTGTTAGCATAGGGAACTCTTACCAACTCTGCATGAGCTCCTTGATAAGTTTCTCCATAAACAGGACCCATCCCGAATATGTTTACCCTTTCACATTGTGTATAAAATCCATGTTTGCAGTACCAGCAAGTTCCGTCTGCTATCCATGCTGAAACTACGACTCTATCCCCTTTCTTGAAACCTTTAACAGCACTTCCTACTTCTTCTACTACACCAACGAATTCATGTCCTATTACATCTCCAGGGGTTATGGTTATGTATCCCTTATAAACGTGCAAATCTGTACCGCAAACACCAGCTAAGGTAGGTCTTACTAAAACATCATCCTCCCTTAATAGCTTGGGTTTCTCGACGTCTTCGACTCTTATATCATAGGGATTATACCATCTTGCAGCTTTCATGCTAAGAATTCAGTAGGCACTTTCTTAAGGGCATTAACAAAGGCCGCTGACGCAGCTGCGTTGGTTATCAGTTTGAATACATTGCCTTTAGCCTTAAGTCTTCCAGTCATGATCGCAGTGGTAGGTCCTAGTTCGCCCAAAGCTATCATCTTCATGTTTTCATAACTCCCCGTCAAGGTAATAGGGGATTCTTTCTCACTAGGATCGTTCAAGAATTCATAGGATCTACATTGACCATGATATAGATCTAATCTTACAACGATCCTATCTCGATTGAAATATTCTTTAACAGGTTGTGGAAGGTCTGTGACCACCAAAGTTATAGGATCTTCCCAGTTTTTAGCGGCGTTGTTATATTCCTTATCAGAATTTAGAACTTGCACAAAGGCATCGAACCATTCTTTAGATCCAAATATAAATTTTTCGGTAGTCATGTGTAGATATTTCTTTTGTTTAATATAAGTTTTCAAACAGTTTTATAAGTGATAATTCTGGAATTTACTAAAAATTAACTTTTTTCAATCACTATCTTCCAAGCTCCATAACCTATGTTCCAAACTCCAATGAGCTTATTCCCTTTGCTTGTTACTACTGCAGAGACGTTGTCGCGTGAAGTTGGATTATCCACGATCACCTCTAATCTATCACCGGTTTTTAGGTTAGAAAGGGCTTTAAGAGTATATATTTGTGGATAAGGACAAGTGTAACCCTTAAGATCAAGCCTATATTTATTTGGTGCGATACTCTCGATTTTAATCTCTTTTAATCCCAATTCTTCGAATAAATCTTTCTCGCCTGGTTCATTCATTGGTTGATTCTTAAATTTTGAATTATTCTAAGTAATTAGGTATTGAAGGATGTTTTTTCCAGAAATCAGGGTCATGGCATATCACTATCTTAGCATTATTCGCCTTTTCCCAGACCTTTAGCTGCTTAACGAAGGTCAACCATTCATCGTAGTCTGATAAAAGCCAACCTTTCGATTCTACTTCTAACTCCCTAGGTAAGTGTATATGATCTGCGGTGAAGAAGTAAGTATTGTTCTTCTTAGTTTTAACAGCCAGTACTACATGACCTGGTGTATGCCCTCCTGAGAAATAAAGCCTTATTCCTTCTGCTATTTCGAATACTGGAAGATCGACTACATACCAGTTAGCACCTTTTAGATCATTTAAGTTGGCTGATTGATATGCTCCTTCCTTTCCCATCCATAATAACATCAATGCTGTTTGTAATTCCTTTTTATGGACTATTAACGGTGTTTTGTAATCTTTAAACAACCTTGTTTGACCTACGTGATCGAAATGAAGGTGAGAATGTATTACGAAAGCTATATCGCTTGGTTTAAGACCCAAGCTTGAGAGCTGGTTTTCTAATTTATTTCCTTCTTCGAACTTTATCACAGGGAAGGCTTCTAATACTGCTTTAGTATGAGTTTGCCATGCATCAGGAGCTACTCCTGTATCGAATAGTAAATAACCCATATCCGTATCTAGGATTACGCCAGTAACTGGAATTTCGACCCAAGCTCTTTGTGGACTTCTTTCACTATATGTCATTGCTCCCCATCCAGGCAAAAACCAACCGCCGTCTCCTGCAAGCCATCCAAAATCTGTTAAATAAATTCTCTTAACTATAGACATAATATTAAAAGTTTTTATATGTATTTAAAGATAAATAAGCATGGATTCTTATGTTACTTTTTCACAATTTAATGACCCAGTTTTTACGATTTCTCTCCCGCAAACAATAAAATTTGGTTATGGAGTAAGTAAAGAGGTAGGTTATGAAGCTAAGAGGCTTGGAGTCAAGAAAGTTTTACTGGTGGTAGGTAAAAGGCTCTTAGAAAGTAAAATTTGCGAAGAAGTAAGAGCTTCTTTGGAAAACGAAGGAATAGAAACTTCAATAACAGATAAGGTGAGGATAGAGCCTGAAGATGAAGCTTTAATCGAAGCCTATACGAGCATTAAGGATAAAGAATTGGACGGATTTGTAGCTTTAGGAGGAGGGTCTACGATAGACATTGCTAAGATGTTGGATTTGCTTTATACATATCCAAGACCTTTGGAGGATTATATAAACAAACCTGTAGGTAAAGGGATTATAC
>JBEPYP010000086.1:0-5283 GCA_041641355.1 Thermoproteota archaeon
TATATTTTCTAGGAAATGTAGTCGAGATGAGTTTTGGAAGGAAGAAGTTCTTATTGATCTTCATCATCTCTGGCTTAGCTGGAAATATAGCTTCGCTTTTCTTACTTAAGTACCTTCCCTTCATAGGGTCAGCACGATTTGTAGATTTAACACCTTCAGCAGGAGCTTCGGGAGCGATATTCGGATTGTTAGGTGCTATAGCAAGTCTAGGAAGGAGAAACGGGAATCTATTCTCTTCCATAGTCTTCGTGGTGCTCATATTCTTGATAAATTCTTTCTTGCCAGGGGTTAACTTATTCGCACACCTATTTGGTTTATTGGCTGGATTTATAATAGGTTATGTTTTATTGAAATTCATGCCTAAGCAAATCGAAGTCTAGCATCTATGACTTTTAAGGAATCTTCGTAAATAAATACAGGATTTATATCAAGCTCTATGATTTCAGGATTTTCTTCTGCAATCAAAGAAACTTTTTCGAGCGTATCCACAATTACGTTTACATCTACTTTATTAGACCTTGCAGTTAATAAACCTCCTAGCTTAGTTTCATGAATCATGCTTAATAATTCTCTTCTAGTAGTCGGTATTATTCTAAAGCTAACGTCTTTAAATACTTCTGTATATATACCTCCTAGGCCTAGCATTAAAACATGACCAAAAACCCGATCCTTAATCAACCCTATTATCGCTTCAATTCCTTCCTTAACTTGCTCTTCTAATAAGAAACCTTCAAGCTTTATCGAATTCTCTCTAGCTATGTTTTCTATTCGAGAAAAACCGTCTAGAAGTTCTTCCTTGTTTTTTATGCCTATTATAACGCCTCCAATATCGCTTTTATGCAACGCATCCCTTGAAACTATTTTAAGCACACAAGGGAAAGTTATTTCTTTAATTCTTACTTCGATCTCCTCTCTACTTTTGATGAATAGGAAATTCGTGGTGTCTAAACCATAACCTTTAAGCAATTCTTTGGTTTCATGTTCGAATAGAAAATCTCTAGAATCTTTCTTCGATTTCTCCATTAAAGAAAGAAATAACTGTCTCCTCACATTAAAGTATTCTTGATCTCCGAGTATTTATATAAGGCATATAAAGCAGTTGCAGCCCTTTCAGGAGTAGGATAGGAGGGTATTCCGTTATTCTCAATCAACCTAGAAATTCTCTCAGAAAGAGCCCCGCCCATGCTTATGGTTATTATCGGCTTACCTATTTCCTTAGCATAATAAATATAGTCGAGCACCTCAAACCCCAACGAAGGAACATAGAACCCAAGAGAGATTACCAAAGAATGAATATAATCCAATTTAGCTATTTTCTCTATAGCGATTCTATAATGTTCAGCCGTAGCATCACCAGTCATGTCTACAGGATTTCTAACAGAAGATGCTGGAGGCAAATTCTCCCTAAGGAAACTCTTTGTTTCTTCATCAAGATCAGGGACGTTAAGACCTCTTTCTTCTAAAGCGTCTAAAGTTAAAATGCCTACGCCTCCTGTATTTGTGATTACTGCCACGTTTTTACCCTCAGGAAGAGGTTGCATTACCAAAGCTTTAGCCATATCTAGCATTTCTTGAACATTGTCAGCTTCTAGAACACCTGCTTGTCTAAAAGCTGCTCTATAGATTGTATAAGAACCGCTCATAGCCCCTGTATGCGAGATGACAGCTTTACTCGAAGCTTCAGTTTTTCCTCCTTTAAGAACTATTACGGGCTTGTGAAATAGAGCGAATCTGCATGCATCCATGAATTTCTTACCTTTATTTTCTTCCAAACCTTCGATATATACTAATATAACTTTGGTTTCTTCATCATACGTTAAATAATATAACAGTTCTGCTTCGTCTACATCTATTCTGTTGCCGAAATTGACTCCTTTGGCTATTCCGATATTCTCCCTTGCAAACCAATCCAATAGAATGGCCATCACAGCACCGCTTTGGGAAATTATCGATACGTTGCCCTGTTTCGGTTTCTCTATTCTAGTTTCAGGAAAGAAAAGCGTATCTAAACCGTTCTGATTGTTGAAAATCCCTAAGCAATTAGGACCTAGTACTCTTATCTTTGAATTCCTTATAAGCTTCTTCAACCTTTCCTCTCTTTCTACGCCCTCACCACCTACTTCTCTGAAATTAGCGCTTATTATTACAGCTGCTTTAACACCGGCTTTTATGCAGTCTTGAAGGACGTTTTCTACGAAATCAGCCCTAACAGCTATTATAGCTAAATCTATTTTTTCAGGAGCATCAAGAACGCTAGGATATGCAGTTCTTCCTAATATTGATTTTCTACTTGGATTTATTGGATAAACTTTTCCTTTGAACTTGCCCTTTATCAGATTGTTGAAAATAGTATAACCTATTTTTCCTGGCGTACCGCTAGCTCCTATAACAGCTACAGTTTTAGGATTAAAAGCAGCATCGAGGCTTTTTAATATTGAAATTTGACTTGTCATCCATCTATTCTAGTTTGATACGGATAGAAAAGCTTAACTAGTTGGAATCTCAAAACGTTTTAACCATCAAGAGCGTAATTAATTTTATTCAATGAGAAGAATAACGATTGCGATTGGAGGAAACGCTATTAGCGAGAATTATGAAGGATTGGATAAGGTATGTGAGCAGATAGCAAGATTATCAGAATTAGGTTATGAAATAGCTATAACTCATGGAAATGGACCTCAAATAGGCAGATTGTTGTTGCAACAAGAAATGTTAGGTTATAGAGAACCTCTTCATGTCCTAGTTGCGATGACCCAAGCACAGATAGGATATAGAATACAAGATTTGCTTCAAAAAGCTTTGAGAAATAAGAAGAATGTCTTCGTAATTCTTTCAAGAGTGGTTGTGAGAAGAGATGACGAAAATTTTTTGAATCCGAAAAAGCCCATCGGACCTTTGTATAGCGAGGAAGAAGCTAAGATATTGACTGAAAAGAAAGGATATTTGATGAAAAAAGTGACATTTGGCGATAAAGTAGGTTACAGAAGAGTTGTCCCTTCTCCTGAACCTATAAAGATAATCGAAATAGAAGCGATAAAGAAGTTGGCCGAAGAAGGAATAGTCATAGCCTGTGGCGGTGGAGGAATTCCCGTCATAGTTAATGAAGAAGGTTTGATAGAAGGAGTTGAAGCAGTAATAGATAAAGACTTGACTAGCGCAATTTTAGCTAGAGAATTGAAAAGCGATTTACTATTGATAGCAACCAATGTAGATAGAGTTAAATTAAACTTTATGAAAGAAAACGAGGAAGAAATCTATTCGATGAGCGTAAATGAAGCCAAAAAATACTTAAGAGAAGGACACTTCCTAGAAGGAAGTATGGAACCTAAAATATTAGCCTGCATCAAATTCCTCGAAGATTCTAAAGGGGAAGCAATAATAACTTCGACCGATAAGATTTTAAGTGCAATAGAAGGAAATGCAGGTACAAAGATTTATCCTTAACAACTTCTTAGAAATCATATATACATTCTATGGTTTTCTCATAACCTATCCATTGATCTTTCTATCAATTTACGCCTATGAGATCACAGGAATACTAGCTACTGCGTTGATATATGCTGCGGCGGCTTTTTCCACAGGAATAGCTCCTATATTCATAGCTCCTATTTCCGATAGAAGCGGATACAGAATAAAATACGCAAGCATAGCGATCTTGATAGGATCGTTATTGTTACTTTCATCCGCTTTCATCGACGAAAGAATATTCATACTAGCGGCACTTATAATATCCTCTGCGATAATCCAGATAGGTCAGCCATTAATAATATCCTATGAAACTGAAAGAAGCAAGGAGATAGGTACTTCTGTAGGTAAAGTATTTTTGTTCATAAACCTAGGATACTTCTTGGGAAGTATTTTCTTCGGTTATATTATTGAAATATTAGGCTTTGAGCTATCCACGATTCTTGAGAGCATATTAGGAATGGTCATTTCTCTATGGATGTTCAAGTTCAAAGAAGAAAGAATATTCAATGAAAATCCTAAAAAACTTAATCTTTTAGATGTAATAACAAAGACAAACTTTTTCAGATTATTTTCCTCTTCGATAATCATAGTCCCAGCTATATTTTTCTCAATCGTACCAGCGTATTACATATTCTATTTGAAAGGAGGAATCGTAGAATGGGGGTTGATAAACGCAATATCTACGATGACAGGAATAGCAGCCTCACCTTATGTAGGAAAACTTATCGATAAACTGGGAATTAAGAAAGTCATCCTTATAGGCTCGATATATTATCCCACCTACTATATTTCGCTCTACATCACCGATAACATACTAGTATTTGCTGTATTGTATGCACTTCCGTTTTGGCTATTTTTATGGATACCTTTGTTTTCTTATTCAGCGATGTATAGTAATTCCTATGAAAGAGCGATTTCTGTCTCAAATATAAATTTGCTCATAGGTATATTCAGAACCTTAGGAGGGATATTAGGAGGGTTGGTCTTCCTCTTCCTAGGCCCAAACAATTTTTTCATCGTTTCTATCGCTTTGAGTATCATAATGCCTTCTATCTTGGTAGTTCTAAAAGAGAAATAGGTTAATCATTCTACGCAGCAACTCATCATGCTGACATCCCTCAAGAAAGATTGAGCCGCTATCTTTATGCTTTCTGAAAGCGTGGGGAAAGCGTGAACCGTTTCGATTATATCGTTGATTGTCAAGCCTAGCCTTATCGCTAAAGCTCCTTCGATTATGTATTCTGAAGCTAAGTGTGCAAGTACGTGTAAACCAACGAGCTTACCGTTTGCAGGATTTATTACTATCTTTATCAACCCCTCAGTTTCATTGAGTAGAATGGCCTTAGTCACATTCTCTAAACCAATCGTACTACAACTACAAGAACCGTATTTCTTCATGAATTCTTGCTCTAAATAGCCTACCGATGCTAATTGAGGTTTGGTGAATATAATTTGAGGCACAGATTCATATTCTATCTTAGATTTCAAACCGAATATGTTACTAACAGCCACAACGCCTTCTCTGGCAGCTAAGGTCTCCAACATAAGTTTTTTAGCTACGCAATCTCCTGCGGCATATATCTTAGGATTGCTAGTCTGCATCTTCTCGTTCGTTATTATGAAACCTCTGCTATCTGTTTCTACTTTGGCCCTATCTAGTCCTAGATCGTTTGTATTGGGTACTCTTCCAGTAGCAACTAGTATTTCATCTACTTCTAAGATTTCCTTCCCCTTACTAGTTATGACTTCGAGGACTTTCTTTTCACCTTGTTTTTTGACGTAATTTATCCTAGCTTTTAAATAGAAGGACATGCC
>JBEPYP010000087.1:0-5207 GCA_041641355.1 Thermoproteota archaeon
AGATAGTCGATTACTACACATCTTATAACTATTCTCCCACGAAATCTATAGCTGAAGCTTCGAAAATAAGCGCCGCTACGAATTTCCTAGAAGGGTTTTCTGTAGGCCTAAGTAGTACTGCACCTTCAGCTTTAGTTCTTGTAGCAGCAATAATCGCAAGTTATTTAAGTGGGTATTATTTCACTGGAAATCATCTTTTCTCGGTTTACAATACTGCTATAGCTACGATGGCGATGCTTTCTTTGACAGCTGTAGTTATGTCAATTGATTCTTACGGGCCTATAACTGATAATGCAAACGGGATAGTAGAAATGAGCGGGCTCGGAGAAGAAGTTAGGGAGGTTACCGAAAAACTAGATGCAGTAGGAAACACAGTAAAAGCGACCACAAAAGGTTTCGCCATAGCTAGCGCTGCACTTTCAGCTTTGGCTTTATTCCAAGCCTTTCAAACCGAGGTAAGCATGCTAGCTCAATCATTACCTAGATACATCGAGGCCTATGCTACTTCTAGCATACAATTCCTCTTATCTGATCCCAAGGTAATAGTAGGCTTATTAGTAGGAGGATTACTTCCATTTTTCTTTTCTTCTTTCTTAATAAAAGCTGTAGGAAGAACTGCTATGAAGGTAGTGTTAGAGGTAAGAAGGCAATTTAGGGAGATTCCTGGTCTTTTAGAAGGGAAAGCCACACCTGATTACGGCAGATGTATTGGAATAACTACCCAATCAGCCCTCAAAGAACTCATAACGCCTGGTTTATTGGCGGTTTTAACGCCGCTAGCATTAGGTCTCATATTAGGTCCTCTAGCTTTAGGCGGTCTACTAATAGGTAGCGTAGTTAGTGGTGTGTTCTTAGCTTTATTGATGGCCAATGGTGGTGCTGCATGGGACAATGCTAAGAAATTCATAGAATTAGGGAATTTTGGAGGTAAAGGCAGTGAAACTCATAAAGTAGCCGTGACAGGAGATACTGTGGGAGATCCTTTCAAGGATACAGCAGGTCCTTCATTGAACTCGTTGATAAAGGTTTTGAACACCATTTCCATAGTATTCTTATCTACGGTAATGATATACGCTCTGATAATCTAATTATTCGATCTTTCTCACTCCTTTTTTTCCTCCTATTATTATAGCCGTTATTTTCTCGTAGAAAATACCGTTTTCTATCACACCTTTTATTGAGTTTATTCTTTCAGACAATTCTCTGGCATTGTTTATTATACCGAAGTCTGCATCTATCACGTAGTTTCCGTTATCGGTTATTATAGGTCCGTCCTTTATTCTTTCTCCCATTCTAAGTTGAACCTTTGCTCCCATCTTTTCTAATTCTAGAATCACAGGCTTTAAAGCAAAAGGTAAAACTTCTATTGCTATTTTCGCTTTTTCACCAATTTTTTTGGAGAGTTTAGATTCGTCCACGAGTATGAAATATTTTTTAGAATAAGTTGCGAGGATTTTTTCTCTTAATAGAGCTGCACCTCTTCCTTTCAGTGCATTTTTATTTTCATCTACTTCGTCTGCTCCATCGAAAGTTATATCTAATTCTGGGTACTCGTCTAAACTTTCGATCCTCAATCCTAGTGAAGCTAATCTTAAGTATATTTGGCTTGAAGCAGGAACGAAGCCTAACTTTAGTCCTTCTTTCGAGATTTTTTTGTAGAGTTCTAATAAGAACATCTCTACAGTACTACCTGAGCCCAATCCTATTATTTGCCCATCTTCTATAAGTTTAAGTCCTTCTCTTATGGCTGAAAGCTTTTCTTCGCTCATATTATTTTATTATTTTCCTTAAATTCAAGCTTATTCATAACTAAGCATGCTGTTTTTCTAAGGTGTTCTCGTCATAAACATTTAAGATTTAGGCGTATTTAGTGTTATGAAGTTTTATACAAAGACTGGAGATAAAGGAGAAACCTCTTTGATGTATGGTAGGAGGGTTTACAAGGATGATGAAAGAGTAGAATGTTTAGGTTCTATAGATGAGCTTAACTCCTTCATAGGTTTGGCATCTGCGTATATTAAGGATGAGAAGATTAAAGAGATTTTAACCGCAATCCAAAGAGAACTTTACTATGTAGGCGCAGAAGTCGCGGATCCTACTGGCAAGATCTTCTTTTTGGAAGAAAAACATTTACGTGAATTAGAACTCAAGATAGATGAGTTTTCTTCGCATATTCAACCTTTGGAGCATTTCGTAGTACCTGGTGGTTCAATTCCTGCTTGTTACTTGCATGTTTGTAGAACAGTCTGTAGAAGGACAGAAAGATCACTTGTAAAATTGTACAGAAAAGAAAGAATTAGGGAATTATTGCTCAGTTATATGAATAGACTTTCTTCTTTCTTCTTTGTTTTGGCTTTATATACAAACAAACAGGAAGGATATCAGGAGAAAAAATTGGGCGATTTTTCTTCTAGATTAAAAGGACGAAGTTGATTTCTAAGTCTAAAAATACAAGTATTTCTGAAGAATTTCATTGCAAATTTTGAATTATGGTTAAATTTTATGTCATAACAGGAGGACCTTGTAGTGGTAAAACTAGCTTGATCAAATATTTGGAATCTAAAGGATTTCCCGTTGTTCATGAATCTGCAAGATGGTTAGTTGAAAATGGAATATTGAAAGCTGAGGATTTTAAGTCGAAAGATAAAAGGGATGAGATCCAGAGGAAGATTTTCATGAAGCAACTTGAAGCTGAAGAAAGAGCTTCTTCATATCCCATTGCTTTTTTGGATCGTAGCTTGATCGATGGAATAGCCTATTACTGGGCCGTAAATTTGGAACCTCCGAGTTACATGTTAAAGATTATATCGAAGAGGAAATATGAAAAAGTCTTCATTCTAGAGAGACTTCGATTTTATGAAGAAAATGGAGTTAGGTATGAGAGTGAAGAAGAAGCGATCAAAGTTCATGAGCTTATAATCAAAGCTTATTCATCTCTAGGCTATAAGCCCGTCTTCATACCTGTAGCAAGCGTGGAAGAACGGGTTTTCTTAATCCTTAAAGAAATAGGGTTTTTTAAGAATTAGTAATAGGAATATTTTATTATTCTCATTTATATGCTAGGAACCATTTTATTTAACCACATTGACTTTACACTATGAATTAGAGCTTACTACTAAAAGAGAAAAGTTAGTAGAGCAATTGCTGAATCTCAAAGGGCTTATGGAAAAGATAAACGTTCCTGACAAGCCAATGGGACAATTAAAGCCTTCTTCTCTTGCGGTCGCAATCTTAACTAAAGAATTAGGGTTTGAACCTGTTCTTCACCTAAGAAGCATAGATAGAAATCTTCTTACATTACATTCAGAGATTTACGGTGCTTATCTCTTCGATATAAAGGAAGTATTAATAGTTAAGGGCGACGTTTCATCTTATGAAGGTTTTGGGAAATTCGATAAACACAAGCTAGAAGATATAGTAGAGAAGCTCAAAGCGGACCCAAAACTTTCTAATATAAGTTTAGGTTTACCTTTGACCAACTTGAATCTTGATGAAAAGACTAAATTAAGATTATCTTCAAAAGCCGATTTCTTCGTTACCTTGCAGATACAACATCCAAAGGAAATACCTGATGAATTGTTGAGTTTTGTCAAAGAAAGGAATAAAAGGCTTCAGGCTTATTATATTCTCACTTCGCCGTCTAACAAAGATATCCTTAAAAACTTAGGCTTTGAGCTTCATCAAAAAAGCATTAAGGAGCACATTGAATGTTTAGAGGAATTAGAGAAAATCCTTGATGCTGTAGTAATTTCCTGTCCTAGAGATTTACCCTTTTTATTGGAGTTTTTAAGAATATATAGGAAGAAATGAAAGTTAAAATTTTTCTAAACGGTCTTTTTCCTAGAAGTAAAAAAATAAGAGAAGCTTTAAAATCTTTTCAAAAGAAGAAAATCGCTTTAAAAGAAATGAAGGAGATTTACGAGGATGAAGCAAAGAGATACGTTGAGATTCAAAAAGATATAGGTTGCTATCTTATAAGCGACGGTTTATTGATGTGGCAAGACCTTCTTAGACCTCTCTGTAATTATGGTGGGGTAAAAGAAGGCACTTTAATTCGCTGGTTTGAAACTAACTTCTTTTATAGAATGCCTATAGTCAAGGATAGAATACAATTGAAAAAGCCTGTTTTGAAGGATTTCTATTGCGTTAATGCTTTAAGAGGCATTGAGGGCTCAGTAATCGCCTTTCCAGACCCTTTAACCTTCGCGTTACTTTCAGAGAATCTCTATTATTTGTCTATAAAAGATTTGGTTGAGGACTTAGGAAAAGCAATGGTTGAAGATATAGCTATAGCTTCTAAAGAATTAGGCACCAAGAATTTACTAGTATTATCTCCAGTTCTTTATTACAATACAGACTTAAGTTTGTTGAAGGATTTCTTTGAAAGGTTATCTTCTATTGGTTCAAAGATAGTTCTTCATTTAAGCTTTGTTAAGAGATTAAGCAGCAAAGAATTACATGGGTTAAATTTCGATTTGTTAAGCATAGACTTATGCTTTGGGGATAGGGAAGCCTTAATAAAAGAATTGGATTTCAGAAGTTTAGGATTAGGACTAATAGATACTTTAACTTCTTTAATCGAAGATCCGAATTACCTTTTCAAAGAAATTTCTAGGATAAAATCAAGCATTAAGGATTTAAAAGAAATATTCGTAACAAATTCTTCAGATTTGGATCTTTTGCCTTATGAAGTAGCGCTTGAAAAAATAAAAAATCTCAAGAGGCTACATAACTATGAGTTCTGAGATTTTATTAACGCAAGAAATAGGTAGCCTTTCTAGACATAGAATTTTCAAGCAAAATCTAGACGATAAAGAAAAGGAAGAGATAATTCAAGAAGCTTTGGATTTGGGCGTTGAAAACATAGAAGAACTTAAGCTTTTACTCAACAGCAAGGAAAAAGATATTAACAAAATAGAAGAATTTGCTTCTCTTTTCGCCATAAGACTTTTCGAGAAAGTAGGTTTGGACATAATTTTCAACGGTGAACAGCCTAGGAAGGAAATGTACCAGTATCCAATGCAATTCATAAAAGGAGTCAGGTTCGTAGGAGAGTCTAGGGTTTTTGATAATCAGTATTTCCCTAGAGGAGAAATCTATGAGCCGCCTGAGTTAATAGAACCATACCATTTAAAGGAGTTTCTTTTTGTGAAGTCAAAGACGAAGAAAAAGATTAAAATACCTATTACAGGCGCATATACCCTTGC
>JBEPYP010000088.1:0-5197 GCA_041641355.1 Thermoproteota archaeon
CGAGAGATCACCCAATCCCAGTCCAATGAATTAACCCAATCTTCTAATCTTTTATATTGATATTCCGGTACCCATTTAATTTGCTTCGCCGCTTCAAGGATTTTATTAGATAATTTTAAAGAAGCAACAAACCATTGCTTCTCTGGTATTATTTCTACAGGAGTATGGCATCTCCAACAACTACCTACTTCTCCTTTGATTTTCTCAACTTTCTTTATTAACCCTTTTTCTTGGAGTAATTCTACGATCTTTTTCCTACCTTCTATGATGCTTAGATTTTTTATCCATATCCCTTCTTCAGTTATAATTCCTCTCTTATCTACGAATCTAATCAAAGGAAGCTTATGTCTTTTCTGTATTCTTACATCCCCTTTATCTCCGTAAGTACATATCATCATTGCACCTGAACCGAAACTAGGATCAACATCACTGGATGCAATTATAGGAACTTCTCTTTCGTATAGTGGTGTTTTTGCTTTTTTATTAACGTATTTTTTGTATCTTTCATCTTCAGGATGAACAGCTACGGCTACCGTTGCACCTAATAGTTCAGGCCTAGTAGTAGCTATTATTAATTCATCATTATCGACTTCGAATTTTATGTAATAGAGCTCTTTATCTACTAGGTTATATTCAACTTCAGCCTCTGCAATTGCGGTTTCACATCGAGGGCACCAAAAAACTGGATGTTCTTCTCTATATATCAAACCTCTTTTATACATCAACACGAAAGAAAGTTGAGTCTTTCTCCAATAGTTAGGGTCTTTTGTGACGTATTTTAAACTCCAATCAAAGGAGATACCCAATCTTCTATAGTCCTTTTCCATGGCTTCTATCCAAATATCTGTATATTTTGAACATAGTTCTTTGAATTCCCTCCAATCCATTTCGCTTTTCTTTTTCTTAATTATGTTTTCCACGCGTACTTCTGTAGGTAATCCATGGCAATCAAAGCCTATTGGGAAATGCACAGCGTATCCTTTCATTCTCTTATACCTTGCTACCACATCGCAATAGACGTAATTAAAAGCGTTTCCTGGAGTTAATTCTCCCGTTGTATAAGGAGGTGGTGTATCTATGGAATAAAATTTTTCACTTTTAGGGTTAAACTTGTAGATCTTATTCTCTTCCCATATTTTCTCCCATTTTATTTCGAACGATTTAGGATCGTAATTCCCCAACATGATGAATAGAAATAATAGGTGAAGAATAAAAATTTATGAGAATTAAGTTTTTTAATTAAAAACCGATATTCTCATCATCTTATGAGCGATGAGATTATTTCGTTGTATTACAAGGTGATTTCCACCTCTACAGCTAGGAGGATCATCTTTTTATTGGGCGAAGGTAAATGCAGTAGGGCTACAGAATTGATAGAAACTCTCGATGTTTCACCGGGTACTTTCTATGATGCATTAAAAAAACTTAAGGGGGTTGTGGAGAAGACTGAAGATGGAAGGTATCAATTAACACCTATAGGGAAGAAACTATATTACATGTTAGTGAACGAAAGCAAAGGTTTCAAATCATACCCTTCTTTCTTAATCAATTTGGTAACTTCAATGCCTTTCTTGTTTCCTATTTCTTTGATTAGAGCTATAAATAGGTTGAATTTTCCTGTATTTTTCATGATCATTTCAGCAACTGTCAGCCTGGGGGTTATAAGTAGCTTAGTGAGCGGGCTTATACCTGTAGGACTTTTTTTATTTCCTCCATACTTTACGCTTGATCCTCAAATCAACGCGATTCTATTCGTAGTTAATTTATTCTTTGTGATGAGCTTAGCCTATTTCTTCAGTAATATATTTGGAGAAGTAAATGATTCCTTGAGATTTTGTTTAATAATAAGTATCAGTTTTGTTCCGCTTATTCTTTTCTCTTTTGTATATTATTTGCTTTATCCATTTCTTACTTCAGCATTTCCTTTTGTATTTTATTTATTATTTTCTCATATACCTATTCTTATTTCTTTTACAATTTTAACAACATGTATCTTTATATTTGCTTCATTAAGAATAGAAGTTGCATTTATTGTATCTTTAATAATTTTATTAATCACATATATTCTTTCTGAATTATTACTTGTATTAATATTATAATTATGATTCCTTCCTACGATTTTGAAAAAGAAATGGGTATTGACTATTTTATCTCAGATACTTTACCTTTGCTAGGTAAGATAAAGCATACCGCAGAGGATTTCATAGTTGAAGAGATTCTCACTAATAGTGTAGTATTGACCTTGGATTCTGAGATAAATTTCAATCTGCCAGGGAAAGGGGACTATTTGTATCTTGCGATAGCTAAGAAGAACATTTCTACCATAGACGTGGTACTAGCGTTGATGCAGAAATTCAGGTTGAAGTTTTCTGATATAGGAATTTGTGGCATAAAGGATAAAAGAGCCTTAGCAGTTCAATGTTTTTCTATTAAAAATCTTAGAGCAGAGGACGTTCTAAAAACTAAGTTTAAGAAATTCAAAGTGGTAGCTTATAGCTATGGTTTTGGTCCTTTGAGGGTAGGACATCACTTAGGTAATAATTTTAAAATTGTAATCAGAGAAGTAAAACATCATAAAGATTTGATCGATGATGTAATGAATAAGATATCCTCGATAACTTTTTTCCCTAATTACTTCGGTTATCAAAGGTTCGGTATACCTCGACCTGTAACGCATAGAATAGGTGAGGCTATAATTAAAGGATATTATGAAAAAGCTGTGGATGAACTGGTAGGAAGAATCGACCCTCTTGAACCTGAAGAACACATAGTAGCTAGGAAAATCTTTTCTGAGACGCATGATCCTTCGGAAACACTCAAATATTTACCCGAATCTTTGGTTTATGAAAGAATTGTTCTGGAGCATTTACTTCACTATCCTAATGATTATATAGGTTCCTTGGCTAAGCTATCTATAACTGCATTGAGGTTGTTCATCGAATCTTATGCTTCCTATCTATTCAATAAGTTTCTTTCATTTAGATTGAAGAATGGTTTAGGACGAGATCCTCAGGAAGGAGATTTAGTTTCGCCTTTATATAACGAATCTCCTGCGTTTTTCTCTTTGCGTGTAGGGAGTGAGATTAGTAAAGAAAGGGCATTAGAGCTCATTGGAAAAGGGAAATTGGCGATAGTTTTACCAGTTTTGGGCTACAAAGCTAAACTAAGCGGAGGCATCATGGGAGATCTTGAAAGAGAAGTTCTAATCAATGAAGGAATAAGACCTTCAGATTTCAAAGTTTGGATTAAGGATAAATACATAGGTCTTAAGGGTTCCTATAGGAGGATAGATCTTAAGTTTATAAAACTTCTAGAATATAAAATCATCCCAGATGAAATTTTCAACGGAAATGCATTGTTTGTTTCTTTCGCTTTACCCAGAGGATGCTACGCTACGACTTTACTGAGAGAGATAATGAAACATCCCTTTCCAGGTGCTTTTTTTGGCAAATCCCCGTCTCTCTTATAATTCAGCCTTCTTTATTTAAGGGGCTGTTTATATCTACAGGTTTTTGATTAGATAATCGTAAAGTTTTTGCAAGTAGCTATAGATTTCTTCGAGACTTTTTTCTGTCTTTTCAACCCTTTTATTGAGCTCTTCAAATTTGGTCTTCGTATCTATACTTTCCTTATTAGTCTCCTTTATTTGATTCAATTCTGAGCTTATCTTGCCTATCTCCATTTCTACCGCTTGAATTTTCATCTCTAAATCTTTTATAGTCGTTCTCTTTGTGGACATGGAGAAAATTCTTTCCTATTTATATTAGTATTTTTATTCTATGGTTCTTATTTTTTTAAAAATGATTTTTCCATCAAGAAGAAGGAAATATACCGAACCTGCCTAGAGCAAACCCTACTATTCCCGTTATGAAAAGCACGGTTATCCATGTTGTTAATATTAAGAAAAGCAATATAATGGAATATATCTTTTTTTCTTCTCTTAAAAAATAATATTGAAGCATTAAAGACCATGTTATACTTATAACAAACATAATTTGTATCACAATATTTATTATCTGATTTTTTATTACAAATACAAAAAGTATTGCTAAAAATATGATTATTAAATAAAAGATTACTCTAATAGAAAAACTATACCAAATTAATATACAATCTCTTTTTAAATTTATTTTAACTCTTAGCATGCTTATTAATAAAAGCAGTACAAAAGGGGTTAATATAAATTCTAGCAAATATAATAATCCGTTAGATATAATTTGAACAATAGCATATTCTTTAGAGGTTTGTACAATCATGCTATAAATTGAGCTTAGGCTGAAATAGAGGAAGGCTAAAATCGTAGGGCCTAAAAGATCTTCTTTTACTTTAAATTCGATTAAAAAGGCTGAGGGTTTATACCAAGCTTTACTTATCCTTCTTATAGCTCTCCTCAAAACGTAAAAATGCATTTACTTTGCTCTACCTAATTTTTCATGGGCTTTAGCTAATTCATTTGATGCTAAGGCTGATAAAAGAGAAATTTCTCCAGCTAAGCATGCCGCCGCTATTATCTCAGCAAGCTTTTTGGCATTACTACCAGGAGGGTTTCCAGAACCTTCGCAGCTTAATATCCTTAATGCTTCTCTTTGGGTAGGTAGATGAGTACCTCCACCTACCGTTCCTATCTCTAGCGAAGGTAGATAGACAGAGATGTACAAACCATCCTCTCTACTTTCTGCATGGGTAATTGCCATTGACGATTCTGTTATTTGGGCAGCATCCTGTCCTGTTGCTAAGAATATCGCTGCTACTATGTTAGCTACATGGGCATTTAAACCATATGAATGAACAAATGCGCTACCTAGGATGTTCTTTCTATAGTTGACCTCTTCTATTTCTTTAGAGCTAACTCTTAGTTTTTCTTTGAGTAAGTTTTCTTGAATAAAAGCTTCCGCTATAACGCTTTTTCCTCTTCCTAAAAGCCAATTCATCGTGCCTGGTTTTTTGTCTGTACATAAGTTTCCGCTCAAAGCTATCAGGCTCACATCCTCGTTATGTTCTATTATATATCTTGCAAACCTATCAGAAGCTATTGTAACCATGTTCATTCCCATCGCATCTCCTGTCTCTGCTTCTATTCTTAGCCATAAATTGTTACCTATTAGCCAAGGTTTTATAGTTTTAAGTTTTAAATGCCTAGATCCGCTTTCAAACACTTTCTTAAGCTCTTCAAAGTGTGTATTTACCCATTCTATTA
>JBEPYP010000089.1:0-5192 GCA_041641355.1 Thermoproteota archaeon
TTTTAGTAGCTCCAATACCTAGACCTACTATACTTCTAAGTAAAGTATTCTCGGCTACGATAAGAGCTATCTTTCAAGCTACCATCGTGTTGCTAGTTGCTACTTTATTAGGAATGCAGTTTAAGCCAAATCTTTCGATCATAGATATCGCTGTGGCTTATTCTGCTATGGTACTCATGGCTTTGGGTTTAGTCTCCTTATTCTTAATGCTCGCCTTAAGGGCTTCGAGTTGGGAATCTCAAATGGCCATAATGAACCTACTGAATCTTCCCTTATTGTTTGCAAGCAATTCCTTTTACCCAGTAAATTTGATGCCTTCTTGGCTTCAACCTGTAGCTTATGTAAACCCGATAACTTATACCAACGATGTAGTAAGGCAAGCATTAATAGGAGCGGCTGGTATGAATCCAATAACGTTAGACTTGCTTTATCTGGTCTCTTTTGCAGGGATATTCACCACGATTGGAATCGTGATGTCTTGGAGATACTTGAGCAGATGATTATTTCAAGTACTTGCTTAAGGCTAATCTCCAGTCATTTGGTATCTCGACCGGCTTCCTAGATTTATCTGTAAGAACATCTCTTACATGTCCCCTAGCCGCTTCCCTGTCCTCCTCATTGATCAATACATGTCCATAAACAACGCTACTTCTTCCTATTCTTTCTATCCAAGTTTTCACCGTGACCATTTCATCCACCTTCAGAGGACTTAGATACTTACAAGATACCTCTGAACAAAGAAACATGAGCCCTCTTTCTTCCATTGCTTTGGTGGTTATCTCCAATTCCCTTAACAGCTCTAACCTAGCAACATCAAAATATACTAGATAGTTAGAGTAGTATACGATGCCTAGCGCATCCGTTTCAGATAGCCTAACTCTAATTTTGGTTATGTGTTCCATTAGAATATTTTAGAATATGAAGATAAATCAGTTATCTAGGCTAGTTCAAAGGTATCTAGGACTTAACAGTAGCAAATTCAACCGTATCATTAAAGTTTTATTGTACTCTTATCTCTTTATTTTATGGAAGACTTATTGCTAAAACTCATCATATTAGCTTTTCTAGCTGCAACTCCTATAGGAGAACTCTTAATAGCCTATCCAGTGGGATTAAGTATGGGAATAGACCCTCTTATATCGCTTTTAGTATCCTTGATCTTCAACATAATACCAATACCCTTTTTGTTGATTTTATTCGAGAGAATTTCTACTCGATTTGAAAGATTCTTCAAATGGGTTAGCAGAAGGGGAAGCTATTATAGAAACATAAAGAAAATGAGCTTAATAACTTTCCTTGCTTTAACTCCCATTTTTGGAGTATATGCCACCAGCTTTGTAATGAAAACGTTATATTACGAAAACAAAGTAGGCTTTCTAGTTCAAACGATCAGTTTGATAATTTATGGCATAATACTATATTTCGGTGCCCATGTATTATTGGGCAACTTAAGAGGGTGGTGGGAAGACTTCATCTAAGAATCTAAGATCTTCTTCGCTTAAACTCCATCCTGAAGCTCCTAAATTCTCTGCAATTCGCAAAGGACTTGAAGCCCTTGGTATAGGAAATACATAAGGTTTTTGTGATAGCCAACGCAATGCTATTTGAGCAGGAGTTTTATCGTACTTGATGATCAATTTCTCCAATTTTTTATCATCTTTCGCAAGCCTACCATGACCTAGAGGATAATAAGCCATGAATGCTATTCCTTCTCTTTGGCAATAAGGCAATATGTCCTTCTCCACTTTTCTATTCAACAAACTATATTCGAGTTGGACTGCTTGTATATCATGCTTGCTCAAAGAATTCCTAGCTTCTTCTATTTGTTTAAGATTGAAGTTGCTTAAGCCAATGTATCTTATTTTACCTTTAGCTAAAGCTTCTTCCATAGCCTTCATCGTCTCTGATATGGGAACCTTGGGATTTGGATAATGAACAAGGTATAAATCCACATAATTAGTCCTTAGTCTCTTCAGGCTTTTCTCGAGAGACTTCAACAAATCGTCTCTTCTTAAGTGATTGGACCAAACTTTTGTAACTATAAAAACTTCTTCTCTTTGGAAGTCAGCTATCGCTTCTCCAACCAAAGGTTCTGAACCGTATATTTCTGCTGTATCTATCAGGTTCATCCCTCCTTCCAAACCAGTCTTTAAAGCTTCTATCTTCTTCTTAGCTCCTCTTCTAATGCCTATCATCGCTAAAACCAGCCAAGGAATGTCATAATACGTCCCCATTCCTATTTCGGAAACTTTAGGTCCTCCTTTGCCGAACTCTTTTCTTTCCATAGTTAAGTATTCGAATAAGACATTTTAATTTCTGTTTTAAATTTGGAGACTTTAGCTATATTCTAGAGCTGCAGCGTAAATATCCTTTTTTCGATGTTTTCCACGAGCTTAGAAAGAAGTTCATCGCTGTAACCGCTGAATTCCGTGGGGTGATATATTCTAATCTCAGTTATCAAGCCTATTTCCACGCGCGTAGCTCTTATCCAGAGATATATTTTATTATTCTCGTTAAGAATCGAAACGCAGTTATAAACTAACTTATCCCTTATTACTTCTATCGCATAATCATGTTTCAACCCCATTTCGTTTAATAATTCATCCACTAGTTTTGAGAAACTTTCCATCTCTATGCTTTCGTAATGCTTAACGACTCCTACATGGTCCTTTCCTGAGAATAACTTCTCTACTTTAGCTGCAAAGCTTAAGCCTCCTTCATTCATATTTTGACTTTTTCTTGCTTGGTCAAAGAGTGTGAAAGGAGATGTGCGGCCTTCCAAGCGAAATAGCCTGCTTCGCTCAAAGGAAAATAGATGTACATCATGGCTATGACAGCAATATAAGCGATATATGAATAAAGAGATTCGAATGTAAGACCTAGATTATAAAAAGTCATGAAGATCATATTTGTTAAACCAAAGAGCAAAAGCAAGGATTGCAATATCCAAATGCCGCTATCTGTAGTCCTCCTCAAATTAATCCTACTCATTCTTCTGTATATTAACATTGCAGCACCTATCGTTAGCGAAGAATTAGCGGCGTAAGATAAGATAGTTATCAAGTTGTAAAAGCCTAATTTCATACCCATAGGGTTGATCAAAAAGTTCAACACATTGAGTATAGCTACTCCTAAGAAGCCATATAATGTTAAGAATCTACCGTAAAAATGCAAATTCTCCTCACAAAGAGCCCCAGCCCTTTTTAAAGCCAAGAAATCATTCACCATTACGTCTATTATCGCTTTTATTTTATTTTTTAAACTAAAATCTTTTTTAAATAGATTAGTTATTAAAATGATATAATAATTTTTTACTTTCCAGCTTTTTATTCTATTTAAAAATAATAATACTGATATTATTAAAAGAACTAAATGAAAAGGTAATAAAAAATGATAAGAAAATATGAATTCACTCATATTCTATCGAAGAATATGTTCAATGCCATCATCACCCCAGAGGGATCAACATGCTTGGGGCATGCTTCAGTGCAAAGACCGCACCCTTGGCATAGGTAGATGAAATCTTTGAGCTTTTTGATCTCAGAGATGTAGCCCATCTTAACAATGTATATGAAATAGCGAGGGTTGAAGTTCGGATTCTTATGAGATACTGGGCAAACTGCAGTGCAAAGACCGCATTGCCAGCAATTATCTATATGCTTTCCCCGAGGGAGTTTTTTGACCTCTTCCTTAATCGTTGGGTCGACGTCTTCAATTACTCTAGGTAATACCAATAATCCCCATCTTCCAGATGCATCAACGCCTCCTAGATCTAGCTTCTCAGGCTCTATTATCCTTTCATCTTCTATGTAATGTCTTTCTACTATGAATTTCCCTTTTTCCTTCTTTTCCTCTTTTTCCTCTGTCATTTCAATTTTTTAGAAACATATTTTATCGCTTGCATAGCTGCTGCTGCACCTTCACCCAGAGCCTCTTCTACAGACATTGGTGCAACGCATGCACCTGCTAGAAAAATTCCTTCTTTTCCTGAATCATAATGGATATTAGGTATTGATGGTGCGAGGAAACCGTATTCATTAATGTTCAATCCAAAGACTTTAGCGGCTTGTTTTGTTCCTTTGCCAGGTTCCATTCCAACAGCTAAGACAACCATATCGAATAAAACTTCAAACGGACCTCTCACTAAGGTATCTTCTCCTTTAACCAAAAGTTTATCCCCTGTCCAGTATATTTCACCAATCCTTCCTCTTATGTAATTTATACCGTATTTTTCCATACTTTCCCAATATAACTTCTCCCATAGACCAATCGTCCTGATATCCATGTAAATCATGTAAATCTGTGAATCGGGGATCAATTTCTTAATTTCAATAGCCTGCTTAATGCTGACTCCACAGCAAACTGTACAACACCAAGGATTCGTAGCTTTGTCTCTTGAACCAACGCAGAAAATGAATGCTATCCTTTTCGGAATTTTACCGTCATGTCTTGTTATTTTTCCGCTACTAATCATTGCTTCAACTTCATTTATACCTATTACGTTTGGGTTAATACCATAGCCATATCTGGGATCGATTGAAGCATTGAAGTGTTCGAAACCGGTTGCGATTATCGCTGCTAATACTTTTCTTTCTTCTATTTTACCGGTTTTCAAATCCCTAATCCTAACCTTAAAGTGTTCATTATCCTTTTCGAAATGCTCTACTATTGAATTTTTAAAAACTTCGACATTTGGGTTTGAGCTAGCAAACTCTATTAATGGTCCTAGAACTTTACTCGTAGGTACGAAGTCAGGAGCAAGAGTATGATATTTCCATTTGATCGGTGCTCCTCCCAATTCGTTTTCTTTTTCCACCAAAATTACGTCATACCCAAATTCAGCAATATCTTTAGTTGCTTGAAGACCAGCAGGTCCAGCTCCTACTACCAATATGGGCTTCTTTTCTGTCATGATTTCATCCCCTGCTTCTAATTAATTCTCTCAACAAGAGGTTTCAATTTCCTAGGAGGTGGGATGAGCAAGAATGGCTTCGCACCTTTCTTCAATTCTTCTAGGTATTTCTTGTATTCTTCATACGCCTTCTCCCAATCTATGCCCATTTTATCCAACAATTTTCTCCAGTCGGCTATATGCCAATGAAGCTGGCATATTTTGAATGGATGGGCTCCCATAGCAAGTGCTGCAAATTGAGAATCAGCTATCACGGGTATTGTTTCTTTATAGCCGTGGG
>JBEPYP010000090.1:0-5084 GCA_041641355.1 Thermoproteota archaeon
GTTACAAAAGGTAAAGGTTTTCAAGGGGTGGTTAAAAGATTCGGAGTTAAGGAACTTCCTAGATGGCATAAACATAGGAAAGGCAGCAGAAAGGTAGGATCTATAGGTCCTATAAAACCCACTCTAATGCGATTTGTTCCTCGACCTGGTCAAATGGGTTTTCATAGGAGGACCGAGTATAATAAGCTAATAATCAAGATAGGGGATAATCCTTCAGAGATAAATCCTAGCGGAGGTTTTAAAAATTATGGTCTGATCAGAACAAATTACGTTGTTCTACTAGGTAGCGTCATGGGGCCTTCTAAGAGACTTATATTTCTGAGATATCCTATTAGGCCTAAAGCTTTGAGTAGGAAGTATACGTTTTTAAAGATGACATGAAAGAGGCCATTTCAATTCCTCTAGTTAACAAAGAAGGAGAAGCAGTTGATAAGTTAACCTATTTACCTATTCCTTTTACTTATGAATATCGTTACGATCTCATCAAAAGAGCAGTTTTGACTGAGCTTCAAAATAGTAAACAGCCTAAAGGCGTGGATCTTCTAGCAGGTAAAAGAACTTCAGCCAAAAGCTGGGGTGTAGGATACGGGATAGCCAGGGTTCCTAGAGTCAAGGGTTCAGGAAATCCTAGGTCAGGGCAGGCAGCCTTTATACCTAGCGCTAAAGGAGGTTATCATCCAACAGCTCCCAAATCAAACAAATCAGTAAAAGTTAAGATGAATAAAAAAGAAAAAATGCTAGCCCTTTTTAGTGCGATCGCATGTACTGCTAAATTGGATTTCATCATAAAACGCGGCCATATCATAACAAATCCAAACTTGACTTTACCCATAGTCTTAGATGAAGAGGCCTCTAAAATAGAGAAGGTTAAAGATCTTGTAAATTTATTAAAGAAGCTAGGATTATACGAAGACTTAAAGAGGGTGAAAGAGAATTTGAAAATAAGAGCCGGTAAAGGCAAAAGAAGAGGAAGGAAGTATAAAGAGAGAAAAGGACCGTTGTTGATTAAGCTGGGAGATGAAGCAATAGCTAAGGCCTTTAAGAATCTTCCAGGCGCAGATGTAGCGGATGTTCGATCCTTGGCTGTTCACTTATTGGCTCCTGGCTCTTTACCAGGGCGTTTAACACTTTGGACTTTTGCGGCTTATGAATATTTAGCTGATAAATATGGTTATACAGGTATTAAAAATGACAATCATTAGATTCATAATGAACGAGAAGGTTCTCAAAATGGCTGAGAAAGAGAATAAAATAGTGGCACTAGTCAGTCTGGATTTAAACAAGAAGGAAATAGCTAATACTATAGAGAAACTGTATGGAGTTAAAGTGGAAAAAGTTAATACTCTTATAACTCCAAAGGGAGAAAAAAAGGCAATAATCAAGCTAACCAAAGATATCTCAGCCATAGATTTCTACGCTAAAATAGGGTTGATATAAGATGGGAAAGAGGTTAAGACAACAACGAGCTGGTAAAGGCGTATCTGCCTTTAAGTCTCCTTCGTGGAGAAAGATAGCGCCAGCACGATATCCAAACTGGCTTCATGAAATGATAAAAGGTAAGACTCTAGAAGCCAAAATAGCTAAAATAATACCCGAGAGCGGTAGGGATGCTCCACTTTGCCTTATAACTTTGGAGAATGGTATGAGCTTTTACTCAGTAGCTCCTGAGGGAATATTTGAAGGAGATGTAATAGGAATAGGAGAATCAGTTCGACCTAAAGTGGGTAACATTGGTAAAGTGGGTTATATGCCTGAAGGTACTGTAATTTGCAATATAGAGAGAAGACCTCAAGACGGTGGTAAGTTTTGCAGAGCCGCAGGGACGTATTCTATCATAGCGTCTCAGACTCCTAGAGGAACGGTGATAACACTCCCTTCAGGAAAGTCAATAGAAATAGGCAAGGAATGTTTAGCCACTATAGGTGTTGTAGCAGCGGGAGGTAAAATAGAAAAGCCTTTACTCAAGGCTGGCAAAAGCTATCATAAATTTAAAGCCAGAGCTAGGAAATGGCCTACTGTAAGAGGAAAGGCTATGTATGCTGCGACACATCCTCATGGTGGTGGTTCCCATCCTAAAGGAGGAAGGGCAGTCAAGAAGACATCTCCACCAGGCAAAAAAGTTGGTTTATACGGTTCTAAGAGGACAGGTAGAAGGAAAGGTTAAACATTTATATTAATCATTATTTTAAGTTAAGGTATGCCTAGAGAATTCACGTTCAGAGGTTATACATTAGAAGGATTGAAGAAGCTACCTATGGATGAGTTCATAAATCTACTTAACGCTAGGGAGAGAAGGACTTTGAGGAGAGGAATATTAAAGAAATACAAAAGATTAATGGAGAAGATAAGAGAAGCCAATGCAGGTCGTTATAACAAGCCTATAAGGACGCATGCTAGAGACATGATAATTCTTCCTGAAATGGTAGGTTTAACAATCCACGTATATAACGGCAAAGAATTCGTCCCAGTTGAGATAAAGCCTGAGATGATAGGATTTAGACTCGGCGATTTTTCTATCACGACCAAGAAGGTTATACATGGAGAACCTGGTCTTAGAGCTACTAGAGGTTCTATGTATGTTCCTTTGAAGTGAAATGCCAGAATTCGGTTATTCTTATAAGATACTAGAACCTGAAAGAACTGTAATAGCCAGTGGAAGGGATCTTAATATATCTTTCAAAGAAGCTGTTGAAGTTTGTAGGTATTTAAAGAATAGAAAGCTTGAGGAAGCTAAAAAAATCTTGGAAGAGATCATAGAGCTTAAGAGAGCAGTTCCTTATAGAACTTTCAATAAAAAAGTACCCCATCACAGATTCGAAGATAGCAGCGGTCCAGCGAGATATCCTAAAAAAGTAGCCAAGGCGATGCTCAAAATTCTAGAAAGTCTAGAGGCGAATGCTGAATTCAAAGGCTTGGATACTAGTAGAGTAAAACTAATTCATTTGGCTGCTCAAAAGGGTACTAAAGTAAAGAAGTATATACCTAGGGCTTTTGGACGTTCCTCACCTTATTTCAGAGAATTGGTTCATATTGAAGTAGTCGGGCTGGAAGTATAATGCCCTCCATATATAAACAATTCGTTAATTTCAATCTCCTTCAAGCAAACATAAAGGAGTTTATAGAAAAAGAATTGAAGGAAGCTTACGTAGGCAATGTAGATGTGCAACAAACAGCGATAGGTCTAAGGATAATAGTAGAAGTATTAAGACCGAGGGTAGCTTTAGGTGAACATGGGATAAAGATTAAAGAAGTCGAGGAGAAAATAAAGTCCAAATTCAACATAAAAAACGTAGAAATATTCGTGAATGAAGTACAGAACCCAGCTTTGTATCCTTCAATAATCGCCAATACTATAGCTTCAGCGCTAGCAAGGGGAGTTCATTTTAGGAGAGCAGCAAATTTGGCGTTGAAACAAATAATGGAAGCAGGAGCTTTGGGCGCAGAAATAACCATAAGCGGTAAATTGGTGAGCGAAAGAGCTAGATTTGAGAAATTCAGGTTCGGTGTAATACCGAAGTCAGGACAACCTGCTCATGAATTCGTTAGGAAAGCTACTGCTCATGTTCTATTAAAGCCTGGAATATTTGGAATAAAGGTGAAAATATTACCTCCTGTAGAACTACCTGATGAAAAGCTGAAAACTTTGATGAAGATTTATAAAGAGAAATTTACCACAAGAGAGAGAAGCAATGAAGCTTAAAGATTTAAGAAAAATGAGTAGAGAGGAAAGAGATAAAAGATTAAATGAGCTGAGATTGGAGTTGATCAAAATTAAAAGTCAATTTGCTGCAGGAAAGCCTCATAAGAACGTTAAACTTCTGAAAAACATAAGGAAAGAAATCGCTAGAATACTTACTATTAATAGAGAAGAGGAATTGAAGAAAAAATGAAACTCAGGGAAGATAATATTCACGCACATGAACTATTGGGTCTTGAAGCCATAATTTTAGATAAGAAAGGCAGAAAGTTGGCTAAGGGAATAATTTACGATGAAACAAAAGAAACTCTTACGCTGAAAATAGCCTCTAAGAAAAAAACCTTCTTGAAACGTTCGCATAATTTTATCTTTAAATTAGATGAAGCCGAGGTAAGTTTAAGTGGTATGCGATTATTAGGAAGACCTGAAGAGAGGATAAAGAAAATATGAAGAAAAGGGTTATTTTTGGTATAGAACCACCTGCAGAATCTTGTGATGACAAGAATTGTCCTTTTCATGGAGAAATCTCAGTTAGAGGAAGAATCGATAAAGGAAAGGTCATTAAATTTAAAGCTTCTAGGACAGCTGTCGTGGAAAAAGAATTCTTGGTTTTCATAAAGAAATATCAAAGATATGAAAGAAGAAGGGCTAAATATCATGTCCATGTTCCACCTTGTGTGAAGGTTAAGGAAAACGATGTAGTAATCTTTGGAGAGATAAGACCTATAGCTAAGACAGTTTCTTCAGTTGTTCTAAAAGTTTTATGAAAAGCTTATATTTCAATAAGAACTTAATATAGTCTAACTCATGGTTAAAAGAGGAGGTAAATCTACAGTATCTGTTTTTAAGCCTCGTTTAAGTAGAGGAGTTCCTGTAAACGCTATCGTTACTTGTGCTGATAATAGCGGGGTCCTTAAGGCTAAGGTGATAGGTGTACTGGGAATAAAGACTAGAAAGAGGAGGATTCCTACAGCTGCTGTGGGGGATATGCTCAAAGTCACCGTATATAAAGGTAAAGCTGAGTTGAAAGGCCAGGTGATGAATGCTGTCCTTATAAGACAAAGAAAGCCTTACCGAAGGGCAGATGGTTCCTGGATCGCGTTTGAAGACAATGCTATTGTGATTCTAACGCCTGAAGGGGATGTAAAGGGTACAGAAATATATGGCCCTGTAGCTAAAGAAGCCGCTGAAAGATGGCCTAAGATAGCAGCGATAACATCTTTAATAGCATGAAATCCAAAAAGCCTAATACTCAGCGGAGGAAAATCTATAAATTACTGACGAATAAAGATACAAATAAACTTCTTCATGCTCATCTAAATCCTGAACTTAGAGAAAAATACAAGAGACGATCCTTTAGAGTTAGAATTAATGATGTGGTAAGAAT
>JBEPYP010000091.1:0-5038 GCA_041641355.1 Thermoproteota archaeon
ATTTGATTATCGAAACAATACTTAACTATAATATGATATTACCGACTTCAATAACTTCATTCATAAATTTCTATATAGGTAAGCCTTTCGAAAGCTTAAACGATTTGGCTTTTCTAAGTTTATTTGGGGCTGTGAATCTAATCTTTTGCTACTTCGGTATTTATATAATTTACCTATTTAGTCAAAAAGCTAATAAATAATAAAAAAATATCTTTCTATGCAAACATCTAAAGCTGGATCTAAGTTAGGATATTTCTTCGTAATTTTGGGATTTATTCTATTAATATCAGCTGCAGTTCTAGCCTTAAGAGAATATTTCTTTTATAGAGCACCAATACAGGGAGCCACTGATATATCAACAATACTCGAATTCATTTCCAACGAGCTTTTAATTCTGATAGTCAAAATAGCATTCCTAGGAATAGTAATAGCAGTAGGTTCATTATTGCTTAAATACGGCCTAGAAATGACTAAAGCATGAGTGTACGACATGAAACCTTAGTTGCGTTAGTAGGCATTTTAATCCTAAGCTTAATCACGACGCCTCTCACAGTCTTTTTACAAGACTTAGCAGAGGGTAATATATACTTCAAAATCGCTAAGACGGATAACGAAATAATATTAAGCCTGTATAATGAAGGGATGAGCTACCTGAAAGATATAAGATATAATGTCACGGTTAAAGATTTAAAAGGAAATATTTACACAAAGACTGGCAATATAAGCGAATTCAAAAAAGGAGATGTTATAAATATAGAAATTCCTTTAAGAGTCCCTGCGATATTTCCGTTAGATATTTACTTAAAAGTATCCGCGAAAATTGGCAATTTATATGAATTATCTTTTGAGGTGAGGAAAAGTGACTAGGATGATCGATGTAATAAAGGCATACTTAATGGTTACTTTGTTAGAAGGAATTATCAAAGGGATATTGGCGTATGTTGTTCTAATCCTCATACCTGCGATAATTTTAGTTAAACCTCCCACGATAGGCCCCATCTTTCTTCACATCATACTAATATGTATAGCTGCCTCTGCCCTAAGGATGTACATAATCTCACCCCTTCTTATCACTTTAGCTTATGTTTATGCATTCTTGAACACCGTTAACACCCTTAATGCTGGTATACTCTCCTATACATGGAAGGTTCTAGATTTCACGGTTTCCTTTACGCTTGATGCCAGCGTTTTAATCGTAGCTCTTTTTGCTGTGGTATCAGTACCTATGATCCTCTCAGCGTTTTACTCCTATTTCATAACTGAAGCGCAAAAAAGAGTAAGAAGGCCCCCTATGCCTTTAACTGGAGCGACGCTACGAGAAATCATCTCAGAAATATTAAGTTGACCATTTGCGTTGAGAGAAGAATTTCATGAAAGCAAGTTTAGTTGTTAAATTCAAGAGAAAGCATAACTAAGGCATATTACAGTAAAAGAACATCATAAACTAGCAAGCCCAAATTGAAGATAATAAAATAATATACCAAAATGATATGTATAGTTGAACATGACCAAAGATAGAATAAAGATGGATAAGCCGATCGTTGAAATAGACGGCGATGAAATGGCAAGAATAATGTGGAAATGGGTCAAGGAGAAGCTGATATTGCCCTATGTAGACTTGAAGGTAGAGTATTATGATTTGCATATAAAGAAGAGAGATGAGACCGATGATCAAATAACTTTGAAGGCTGCTGAAGCAATAATGAAGTGGGGTGTAGCTGTTAAGTGTGCAACGATAACCCCTAATGCTGAAAGAGTTAAGGAATACAACCTGAAAAAAGAATGGCCAAGTCCAAATGCAACAATAAGGAAAATTCTAGATGGAACGATTTTCAGAGCTCCTATAATACTGAGCAACATAAAGCCTGCGGTTAGATTTTGGAAGAAACCAATCGTAGTCGCAAGACACGCATTTGGAGATATATACGATGGAGTAGGTATTAGATTTAACCGAGCAGGAGAGGCTGAGTTGGTATTCAAAGCTGAGAACGGAGAAGAAATTAGAGCTAAGTTCCCAAGCTTGGATGGACCAGGAGTTTTGCAAGGAATCTACAACTTAGATAGCTCAATAGAGAGCTTTGCAAGAGCTTCATTCAGGTACGCTTTAGAGAATAAGTTGGATCTATGGTTTGCAGCTAAGGATACGATATCAAAAGTATACGATGCAAGATTCAAGGAAATATTCAATAGAATATTCGAAGAAGAATTCAAGGAAGAGTTCCAAAAATTGGGCATAAGCTATAATTATTATCTAATAGATGATGCGATAGCTAGAGTTGTTCGTTCTGAAGGAGGCTTTGTATGGGCCTGCAAGAACTTCGATGGAGACGTATTCTCAGATTTCGTAGCGAGTGCCTTCGTAGGCTCTCTTGCATTGATGACTTCTGAGCTCTTCTCGCCAAAAGGTTATTACATGTCTGAAGCGGCTCATGGAACCGTTCAAAGACATTACTATAAGTATCTTAAAGGGGAAAGCACGTCTACGAATTCAACAGCTATAATCTTCGCTTGGTCTAGGGCTCTTAAAAGAAGAGGAGAGCTAGATGATAACGAAGAATTGGTGATTTTCGCTAACGAGCTAGAAAACGCTGTGAAAATTACGATAGAAAAAGATAGAATAATGACCCAAGACGTAGCTAGGATTTCAGAGCCTCCGGTAAATAAAGTTGTCAATACTGAGGAATTCATCGACGCGGTTAAGAACAATCTAGAGAAATTGATTGGTCATCGATTTTGAATTTTAAAATATAACAACATAGCAAATTAGAAATTTATAATGATATTCAGAATGCTGTAAAATAACGGTTCTAAAAGATTTATTATAGATGAAATACGTGATACTATGGGAGAAATTATAAACGGAATAGAGCTAGACGAATTGAGGGGGTTATTAAAGCAAGCTGAAGAGAACAAAGAGTTGATTTCAAAACTGAATAAATGGTATACAAGAATTAGATGGCTTGGTAAAGGGTTTGATTTCAAAGCTTACGTTAGAAACCACACCTTCTCGATTTCAGAGGTTTCAGAACTTGGAGGAGAAGACAAAAGTCCAAATCCTGTTGAATACACACTATCAGCTCTTGGAGCATGCCTTGGAGTTGGTTTTGTATTCAACGCTACTAAAAAAGGCATAAAAATAAGGAATTTGGAAATAGCCCTTGAAGGTGAAATAGATAACATCCTAGTATTCCTTGGACTTTCTGATCAAGGACATCCAGGATATAAGAGGATAATAGTTAAAGTTTATGTAGATGCCGATGCAGACGAAGAAACCATAAATGAAATTTTGAAGGAAACGGTTAGGACCTCTCCTGTAGGGAATACCTTGCAAAGAAACGTTGATATAATGCCAGAGGTGAAAATTATAAGATGAGCGAGCTAACTTTATTCCCTACTACAGTTGTAGGGAGCTGGCCTAGACCCAAATGGCTTCTCGAAGCTTTAAAGCTCAAGAGGGAAAAAAGGATTTCCCAAGAAGACTTTAATGCGATAGCTGATGAGGCTGTTTTATTAGCTGTTAAGTATCAAGAGGATGCCGGAGTAGAAATATTAAGCGATGGGGAGCAAAGAAGAGATAATTTCTATTCGTTCGTGGTTGATAAAATAAAAGGAATAGAGCTCAGGACCGTAGCTGAGATCGTAGATCTCGTGCCCGATAAAGCTAGATTCGAAGCTTTATTGAGGAATCTAGACGTCCCGGCGTATTCTATAAGGAATCCAGTAGTAATATCTAGACTTGAAGTAGGTCAAAAGGGAATAGCTAGGGATGAAGCGGCCTTCCTCAAAGAACATACTAAGAGATTGATCAAAATACCTCTTCCTGGACCTTACTTGCTAACAAGGGCAAGCTGGGTTCCTGGGATGAGCGATAAGTATTATTCATCTAGAGAAGAACTGGGTCATGAATATGCTAGATTGCTTAGAGAAGAAATAATAGCCTTGAGAGATCTAGGAGTGTTTTTCGTTCAGCTAGATGAACCTGTGTTAACTGAAGTCGTCTACGGAGACCAAGTTCAACAAACCTTCATGTGCGCTGCCTTATTCAGTAGGCAAAATCCAAAGGAGGAATTAGAGTTCGCTGTTGAGTTGATAAACGAAACTGTAAAGGGGGTTTCAGGAATAAAGATAGGAATACATATTTGCAGGGGTAACTGGAGTAGGAAAGAAGAGGCTTTGCTCAAGGGAGATTACGTTCCTCTAATGCCTTATTTAGCTGAGACAAAGGTTAATCAGCTAGTCCTAGAATTCGCAACGCCTAGAGCAGGAGACGTAGATGCCCTAAGGGATTACATAGGAGAAAAAGAACTTGGCTATGGAGTAGTCAATCCTAGGAAGGACGTGATAGAGAAGCCTTCTGAGATAATATCTAATGTTGAAAAATTGTTGAGATTCATGGATGCCAAGAAAATATATTTGAATCCCGATTGCGGCTTCGGGACTTTTGCTGAAGCACCTGTAAACACCCCAAGGATAGCTTTCAATAAGCTAGTCTCTATGAAAAAAGCGGTCGAAGAATTGAGGAAAAGATATGGGGAGAAGTGAGAGAACCATTTTTAAATGCTGAAGAGGCGCTTAAGAGAATAGAAGCAAAAGAACTAATAGTCATAGATATAAGGCATTTTTCTAAATATGTAAGAGCCCACATACCTGGCGCTGTATGGATATATGTTTGGGATTTCACAGAACATGAAAAGGGCAAACCTTCTAAACCCAAGGAACCCGACGAGATCGCTAAGATTCTAGGAAAGAATGGACTTTCAAGGGAAGACAAAGTGTTGATAGTATATGATAATGCATATATAAACATAGCTTCCTATGCTTATTGGTACTTAGAATACCTAGGTCAAGAAGAAATATACATGCTAAAAGGAGGAATGGAAGCATGGGAATCGAAGGGTTTGCCTTTGGAAAAAGGTATAGTCAAGCCGATCCCTAAGGAATACATACCCAAGGTTAAGGAAGAGATAAGAGCATCGATAGAAGAAGTAATAGGAATAATTAAGGGTGAATTTGATGCTTTGCTCTTAGATGTTAGAAT
>JBEPYP010000092.1:0-4968 GCA_041641355.1 Thermoproteota archaeon
TTTAAGCTTGAATACCTTAATCCTGGAGGTAGCTTTAAAGATCGTGGCTCAGCGCTAGCAGTATACTATGGCTATAAGATGGGGTTTAAGAAGAGCGTTGTAGACACTAGCGGTAATACTGGTATATCTGTTGCATTGTATTCTAGGCTCTACGGTATGGAGCCTCTTGTAATCATGCCTAAAACAGCACCTATAGGTAAGAAGAGAGCTGTGAGCAGGATTGGTGGGAATATTATTGAGGCTGAGGATAGGCTTGGAGCCAGTAAGCTTGTCGAGAAATATATAGGGGAGTCAGGGGTCTACTATGTAGCACACTTATGGAACCCACTCTACATCATAGGGAGTGCGACAATGATTTATGAGGTCTATGAGGATTACGGCATACCAGACTACGTGATTGTACCAATAGGTTCAGGTGGACTGATACTAGGAGTAGTCTATGGCTTGGAAATGCTGAAGAAATTCGGCTTAGCTAAAAAAACACCCAAAATAATAGGCGTACAAGGTTATAGTTGCCAGCCAGTATATGAGGCGATGTATAAGAGGAGAGAAGAAGGTGAGGATTCCTCTTTAGCGGATGGTATAATGGTTGCAAATCCTCCTAGAGTAGGTGAGATCGTAGAGAAAGTGAAAGCTACTGGTGGAAAAATAATGCTGGTTGGAAACAGCGAGATAAATAGAGCATATGATGAATTATGGAACCGGGGCTTCCTCGTAGAGCCAACATCAGCCGTGGTCTACGCTGCATACAGGAAGATGGAAAAGGAAATAGTTGGGGAAGCTTCAATGCTACTAGTGCTAACTGGTTCAGGACTAAAGACACCAATGTAGCTATCGTTTCTTCTATTCACTTTTCAGCTCTTTGTTTCAAATCTACAACTCTTCTCATCAACTTCAAAATCATGATGAGTCCTTGTTCTTAAGCTCTCTAAAGCACCCTTCAGTGTCGTTATCTATTTTACTCTTGAAAAAGCCCAAGAAGACTAAACCTTGTTAATTGGAGATAAATTTCCTATAAGAAATTTATTTTAGGAATAAGTTTTCACCTAAATATTTTAACAATTTTTAAAGTATTATAAATAAGCATTCATTAATTTATTAGACAAAAAAAGTTTTAATATCTTACTTTTTAGAGCAGCAAAAGCGATTATTCATTAAGGCTTTAAAAGTACTTTTATACAATTTCCTTTTTTTAAGGTTTCAAATGCGTTTTCAAATTCTTCTAACTTGAATCTATGCGTTATGAATTCTTCAAAAGGGAATCCAAAATGTTTAATGAATTCTTCTAGCTTATACCACGTTTCGAACATCTTTCTACCGAAAACCCCTTTTATTTCAATTTCTTTCTCCACTATGTCTTTAGCCACTTCTAATTCTATTTTCCTTGAAGGTATTCCGAAGAATATAGCTTTCGAGTCAGGCTTAAGCAAAGCTAATCCTTTTGTAAATCCTTCCTGAGATCCGGACATTTCAAAAAGCACGTCTACTCCTTCATCTGTTATTTCCTTTACTTTTTCCTCTACATCTTCTAATTTCCCATTTATCACGAAATCAGCACCGAAATTCTTTGCTGTTTTAAGTCTATATTCTGATATATCTACGCCTATGACTTTGGAAGCTCCTAGTCTCTTAAGGAAATATATCGTGGCTAAACCTATTGGACCACAACCATATACCAATATTTCCTTCAAGTTAGGATCGATCTCAGTTACAGCATGCATCGCGTTGCCCAAGGGTTCTAGAGAAGAAGCGAATTCAGGATTTAAGTCTATGTTGAGTTTCCATAGTGATATATACTTCGTTTTGCAATATTCTGCAAAGCATCCATCAATATCCACACCTAATACTTTCAAATTCTTGCAAATATGCATCCTACCTGTCTTGCAATAATAACATTTTTGACAAGGAATATGCGATTCTCCTACTACTATATCTCCAATCTCCAAACCTTTAACTTCTTTACTTTTCTTCAAAACTCTACCCACCATCTCATGACCTATGATTCTAGGTATTTTCACCCTATTTCTAGCCCATTCATCCCATTCATATAAATGTAAATCTGTACCACAAATCGAAGATGATATTACTTCAACTATCACCTCATCATCTTCCAAAATCCTGGATTCTTCAGCTTCAATTAAAGATAAACCTCGAGAAGGTTGGATCTTCGCTAAAGCTTTCATTGATTTAAAACATTCTTAATTTAATATAAACGTTATAGTTATATTTCATATGAGCAATTCAAAACTTTACTTCATGAAGGAGATACTTGAGCAAATGGAAAGAGATTATTTGATATGGGAGGAATACATCCTCGAAGGTCCCTCCGAAGCCTGGACGATCGTTAACAACGAACGTGTACTAGTGCTTTGTTCTAATAATTATCTAGGATTGGCAAACCATCCTAGATTAAAGAAGGCTGCGATAAAAGCTATAGAAGAATATGGTGCAGGTTCAGGCTCTGTTAGACCTATAGCCGGGACGATGAGAATACATGTGGAACTAGAAGCAGAAATGGCTAAGTATAAACGTAAAGAAGCAGCTATAGTTTTTCAATCGGGTTTCGCTGCCAATGCAGGTTCCATACCCCAATTAGTAGATCAGGGGGATTTGGTGGTAAGCGATGAGCTGAATCATGGAAGCATAATCGATGGAATTAGGCTTAGTAGGGCCGAAAAAAGAATTTATGCTCATAGAGATGTAGCAAGTCTTGAGAAAATTCTTCAAACTGAAGCTAAGAAATTCAGGAGAACCTTAGTAGTCACCGATGGTGTTTTCAGCATGGACGGTGATATAGCACCTCTTCCTGAGATAGTTAAACTCTGTGAAGAATACAATGCCATTTTATATGTAGATGACGCTCATGGAGATGGAGTATTAGGAGAGAACGGGAGGGGTATTTCCAATCATTTCCACTTAGAAGATAAAGTAGATATAGAGATGGGCACCTTCTCAAAGGCCTTCGGTTGTGTAGGGGGATATATAGTGGGTTCGAAACTATTATGCGATTTTTTAAGGAACAAGGTTAGACCTTATTTACTAACAGGTTCGCATCCTCCTGCTGTAGCAGCAGCATGCATTGAAGCTATTAAGATAGTTCAAGAAGATAAATCCTTATTCGAGAGGCTTTGGGAAAACACACGCTATTTTAAAAAGTCTCTTGAACAATTAGGTTTTAATATAGGAGAAAGTCAAACACCTATAACTCCTGTAATAATAGGCGAGAATAAAACAACCAAAGAATTCAGCAAGATGCTTTTCAAAGAAAAAGTGTTCGGAGTTCCTATTTATTATCCGATGGTTCCTAGAGGGAAGGCAAGGATAAGAACAATAGTTACAGCAATGCACACAAAAGAAGATCTAGATTTTGCATTAAACGCCTTTGAAAAATGCGGTAGAGCCTTAAAAATCATTTAACCAATTCGACCAATTTTTCCTAAAAGGAACTTAAAAAGTCAATTGAAGCTTCAAGCTTTATATTTACAAACGTAATACATATATTTATATGCCTACTTTGAATATAGGGACAGTAATCGCAGGGGCTTATGCTGATAAAGTGAGGAGAACTTTATTCGCGGTGACCAAAACTCTACAAGAAACAGGGGAGTTGAAGAATGAGGACGTAGCATATGGTAGCGCTGTTTTAAATCAAATACTTTATAAAATACTTGTAGAAAAATTGAGAGTTGAAAAGGGGGATGTTGTTAGAATATCTATAGATTTTGAAATTAAGGATGGTAAAATCGAATGGAGATATGAAACTTTAAAAATAGAATGGTATACTAAAAAAGATCAAAGTATTGTAGATCAAGCAATAAAAGAAGTTTTGGAAACAGAAGTTAAAAAATAAAAAATTATTTATTTATTTCTTTAATTTACCAATTCTGTATACTGTTCCTCCGCAAATAGGACAGGTCCCTTTAACAGCAGGCCTGCCGTTCTTTAGAGTTACTTCTACAGGGTTCTTTATTTCAACTGTTTTCTTGTCCTTTACACAGTATGCGGTTACCATACTCTGTGTGATTTATCCTTAAATAGATATATAAATTTTTTTCTATCTTTTTCTTAATCCCTTCTTGTGTTTATTTGAATAAAAAACAAAAACTACAGCGAAAACTTTAAATAGTTTTTGTTGAAGAAATCATATAATGTTAGCTCTTCGATGCGATCCTTTTGAAAATCCGTTTTAGCCTTTCCGCTTCACCTTTGAGTATTTCTCGATAAAATTCTTCATCTTCTTCATCATTTTTCCTAAGAATTTCCAGCGCATCCTTGAAAGAGACGTTGGAAATGAACGTCAAGGCAGCTAATCTTCCTTTGTTTTCTATTTCTTCAGCTATTATTTTCCACTTCTTCTCAATGTTTCTTATTTTCCTTCCATGGCTTCCTTTAATCATCTCAGAAATTAGCTTATTGACAGTGTTAGGGGGCAATTTGGATATCGCGATTCTTTTAGAACCGCAGAAAGGACATATGAGTTCTTTCTTATTAATTAGGCTGCAAGTCTCTGAATATTCTAAGCAATTCATGCAGATCAAAGTTATCAATTTGCTGTAAAGTCTAGTTTTGAGAGTTTCTATTAAAATTTTGCTGGGATCCTTATTTCCAGGGACGGTTAGTTCAGAAATCACATACTTTAGAGCTTCTTTGCTTATGCTATTCATCTTTTTGCTGATCTTGAGCTTTATCTTTCCTGATGAAATTTCTTTAAACACTTTTCTAACTCCTTCCAAATCAAGGTCTTTGACTAAAAGCTCTTTGAGCGCTTCATCATATATAGGCGTTTCTTTGTACTGCCTTGCTAGTTCGATGATTATCTTCTTATCTACGCTTACGTTCTTCCTGATTATTCCAAATCTTTTAGCTACATGCAAAAACCTGAACCTAAAGAGGTTATCGTTTTCGTTGAAGACTTTTCTTATGAGACTGTCCAGATCATAATAGGGCAACTCCTTGATCAGTTCGAGG
>JBEPYP010000093.1:0-4911 GCA_041641355.1 Thermoproteota archaeon
GGATAGGCAATATCGAAGAAGAATTTCTCATGAGACTTAAGAAAGGGGATGTGTTCGTACTAGGAGGTAAGACTTATAAATTCTCTTATAGCAGAGGTATGAGATGTTATGTCGAGAGAACAGAGAATGAAGCCCCTACGATACCTCCTTGGTTTTCTGAGCAACTACCTTTGAACTTCGACCTCGCATTGAGAATAGGAGAATTTAGAAGAAAGATATACGAAAGATTGAAAAGAAGGAAAGACTTCAGCGACATCCTAGATGAACTGCCAATAGATGAAACGGCTAAAAAAGCTTTGAAATTGTATTTCATAGAGCAGTACCTATACACTGGAATAATTCCTAACGATAAACTCATATTGGTTGAAAAGACCAAGGATCTTGAAGGTAGATATCACTTGATTTTCCATGCGTTATTCGGAAGGAGGGTTAACGACGCCTTAGCTAGGATATTTGCGATAATCATTAGCAGGAAATTTGAAACAGAAGTTAGGACTATGGTTCACGATAACGGATTCATCATAGGTCTACCTGAGGATGTATATTATTCAATAAACGAAGAAACCTTAAAGGAAATTTTAGGAGAAATATTCAAAGAAAACCTTGAAGGACTCCTTAGAGAATATCTAAGGGATACAGAATTGATGAGAAGAAAATTTAGGCATAATTCTACCAGAAGCTTCTTAGTTTTAAGAAATTATAAAGGTCATAAAATAAGCGTTGCAAGACAACAAGTGAATTCACAGATTCTCTTAACTGCATGCGAAAAATTAGACCCTAATTTCCCAGTCATAGATGAAACTATAAGAGAAATTTTAGAAGACGTGATGGATTTGCCTAATGCTAAAGAGATACTCGAAAAGATAAGAAAAGGAGAAATCAAAACTACGCTTATAAGCACCAGGATTCCTTCTCCATTTTCTCATACTTTATTGACGTTTGGCGAGGCTGATGTGATATTGATGAAAGATAGAAGAAAGAGATTAAGACAATTACATGAAGCAATTCTCAAAAGGCTGAACATGAGAAAGGAGGATTTAGAGCAATTGGTCTTGGCTCAATCGAGTTTCAAACCTATAACTGATTCGTAAATCAATTTAATTATCACACAAAATTATAGAAATTAATAAATGTTAAAAATAAAACAAAGTTCAGATAAAATATTTCATGCAAATATAAAATATAATTTTTCAAAATAAGCTTACTTTAACTATCAGTGAATCTCTTTCTTATCTACATCATTACATCTAGTATTTTCTGAAAAATGCTCCTTTTACTCGTTGTACTCTCTCGTCTATTTTTACTAACTCCTTACTTATCCACGAGGAAAAACAGAATTTAAGATGATTCCTAAGATAAATTCATATAGGAAGTGGAAATAGGTAACGATATTAGGTTTTTTAAAGATTGTTATGCTGTATTCATAAGAAGCATATCAGCTATAGTATTAGCGGATTTACATCTAGGTTATGAAGGAGTTTCTGCAAAGAATGGAATATTTTTACCTAAGTTAAACCTCAAATACATTCTAGAACAAATAGAGAGGATTAGAAATGAAGTAGGAAAGGAAAATGTAAAGCGAGTAATAGTAGTTGGCGACATAAAAAATGAGTTCGAAGAAGTTGAAGATTCTGAAGTCGATGAACTTTTTTCTTTCGTAAGTTATCTAAGGAACGAAATATTTGACAAAAGATTAGAAATAATATTGATAAAAGGAAATCATGATAACTATGTAGACGCCTACGCAAAAAGCCTTAATTTAAAAGTTTTCAGGCAGGAATATTTGATAGAGAATTACTTGATGTTCCATGGAGAAGAGAATCCTAGCAAAACTTTACTGAGCCAGTCCAGATTCCTCATAACCGCTCATGAACATCCTGCTATAGCGATTTACTCAGAAATAGGAGAAAAAGTTAAAATAAAATGCTTCTTGTATGGAAGATTCGAGAAAGAAATCCTAGTATTACCAGCGATAAGCTATTATGCTACTGGTGTTGAGGTAAACTTAATACCTAGAGAAGAGTTGCTCTCGCCTTTCTTGAGATCTTTGAACATAGATGAAATGATACCTATATGCGTGGAAGGGGATGTTCTAATATTCCCAAAAATTAAAAAATTAAGATTTTAAAATTAGCTATACGAAGGGACTATCTCGTAGGTGAGAAATCCTTCCTCAGCCCTCTCTACGACTCTGACTTTAACTTTCATACCTCTCCTTAACTTTGAAACATCTTTCTCAGAAACCCAGGCTAGTATGTTTATTCCCTCCTTTAGTCTTGCTATACCTATTACGTAATCATCAAGATGCGAAAAAGTATAAGGCTTAACGTTTACTTGTATGAAGCTTAAAAGCTCACCTTCACCACTCAATTTAATCCATTCCATTTCAGTCTTGTTACAAACATAACAATAATTTTGAGGAGGGAAGTATATCTTAGAGCAATTCTTACACTTTGTTGTCAATAGTTCACCTCTCATCAAACCTTCAAAGAAATCCTTGTTATTATCCACGCTTATTATATATCTCAGCCTGAGTTCTCTGTTGGAAAACCAAAGCAACTTACCGGTTTTCTGATCAGGAATTATGGGTAGCTTAAGTATTTTTTTAGATTCGTTCACTGCCTGCTCTAATTTGCTGAGGAATTCATCAGAAAGTTCTTTTTGGCTTTTCATTTCTCAAGTGATAAAATTGTTACGTAAGCGTAATGACCTGTTCCTCCTACATTATGAGCTAAAGCGATGCCGTTTTTTATATCTGCTTGTCTAGACCTCTCTATTTCCCTTCTCAATTGTTTCGTTAGCTCAGCTATCATTGAAAGCCCAGTAGCTGCGATAGGATGACCCTTAGCTTTTAACCCACCGCTTAGATTTACGGGGATTTTACCGCCCTTGTAGGTTTGCTTTTCTCTAATCGCTTTATATCCTTCACCTCTCTTGAAAAATCCTAGATCTTCATAAGCTAAGATCTCTGCTATGGTAAAACAATCATGGACTTCTGCTACATCTATTAAAGAAGCAACCTTTTCTCTATCTATAGAGGCCTTTTTATAAGCAACATCAGCCGCCCTCCTAGCAGCTTCTAAGCTCAAGAAATCTTCCCTTTTGCTTAAGTTAGAAGTATCCGTGGAATAACCTATGGATTTTATCCAAACGACGTCTTTAAAGCCGAAGTTTTTGATCGCGTCTTCACTGGCTAATATCACAGTAGCTGAACCATCTGAGATAGGAGTGGAGTCTAACAGTTTTAGTGGCCATGCTACGTATCTAGATTTAAGATATTCTTCCATCGTTATCTCCTTTTGGAAGTGCGCGAGAGGATTCTTAGCACCATAGAAGTGATTCTTTATCGCAACTTCTCCTAGATCTTCTTCCTTAGCTCCATAGGTTTGAAGATATGCAGTGGCGTACATAGCATAATAGCCAGGAAAAGTTAAACCGAAGTTCTCGAATTCCCAAAAATAGTTTCCTGCTCTTCCTATTATCTCTACTACATGAGGTGTTAAGCTTTCATTCATCTTCTCTATGCCTATGGCTGCTACTATTTCAGCTTCGCCTGCACTTATCATATCATGGGCAACTTTAAGAGCAGCGCTACCAGAAGCGCAAGCGGCCTCAACTCTTAAAGATCCTTTTCCAGATAAGCCTAAGTATTCAGAAATCGTAACTGCTGGTAATTCTTCGCTACTCCAAAGACCTGCATTGGAATAAACCACGAAAGAAATATCTTCTATACCAATCCCTGCATTATCAATGGCAGGCTTAAAACTTTCCAAGACCAATTCATTCATGTTAACATCGTTTCTTACCCCAAACTTAGAATGCCCTACGCCTATTATACCTACTTTTCTCATTAAACTTTAATCGATCATAATGAATATTAGCCTAACTATTTATAGCGAGATGAATAAACTATCATATGCCATATAATATCGCAGTTTTCATTAAAGCTGCGATAGATCTGAACATGTTGAAGATAGAAAGCGATGGAAGAGTAAACTTGGATGAAAGTCCTTTGATGATAAGCGAGTACGATAAAAACGCACTGGAAGAGGGTTTAAGAATCAAGGAAAAGTATGGAGGTAAGGTAACTGCTATATCCATACTCACATGGGGCCCTCTAGCTAGAAGAGTTTCAGAAATAGAGAAAATATCAAGGGAAATCTTGGCCAGAGGAGCAGATGAATGCCACGTAGTTTTAGATGAAAGATTGACGAATATCACAACCTTGGAGAGTAGTATCGTGGCCGCTAGATTAGCTAAAAAGCTAGGCAACTTTGATCTTTACATAACTGGGGAATATTCACAAGACACGACCTCTGCACAATTCGCACCGAGATTGGGAGCATTACTAAATATCCCTGTTGTAACATACGTGAATAAATTGAGCGTAGAAGGCAAAGAATTGATAGTAGAGAGAATAACCGAGAACGAAATACAAAGCATTAAGGTGAGTATGCCTTGTGTGATAAGCGTCACAGGTGAAATAAACCAACCGAGGATAGCTACTTTGAGACAGATCCTCCAAGCTAAGAGTAAGCCGTTATTTAAATACGATTTGAAACAATTAGAGATCACCTTTGATGGAAGAGAATTAAAACAAGAAATATTTGCATTGAGGGTTAAAAGGGAAAGTATTTTCATTGAAGGTAAAAGCATGGTGGAAATTGCCGATAAATTATTGGATAAATTGATAGAAGAAGGGGTTCTTAAGATATGAGCGAGAATATTTTGATATTCTCAGAAGATCCTAAGCGATTAATATATCCTTTAGGATTTGCCTCGATGATAAAATCAAAGCTGGGTTACAATATCGTGGCTATAACTAGGGAGTCAGAGATCATCAAAGAAATAGCAAGAAAAGGAAATGATGAGGTTAAATTGATAAAAGGAAAGCTCACTAACGATCAATAC
>JBEPYP010000094.1:0-4908 GCA_041641355.1 Thermoproteota archaeon
ATATCTTCATCGCAGCGTTGTAGCCAGGTATTCCGCTAACCCCTCCTCCAGGATGCGTTCCTGCTCCGCATAGATATAAATTCTCTATAACAGTAGCGTAATTACTCATGCCAGGAATTGGTCTTAGATTGTATATTTGATCTATACTCATATCTATGTGAAATATATTGCCCTGGCTTGCCCCGAATCTCCTTTCCATATCTAAAGGAGATAGTGCTAAATATTTAGAAGGTTTAAAGTTTGGTGCATACTTCCTTATAGTTTCGAATATAAGTTCTGTGTATTCCTCCTTCATATCATCCCATTTATCGTTATAAGGCGTGTACTGTGCATATATTGAGAATACGTGATCATCTCCTACTGTAACTGTTCTGTCCACTGAGGATTGTATGTTTATAGATATGATAGGCTCCTTTGAAGGTTTATTCATAAGTGCGTCTATGAAAGCTTTTTCTGCGTAGTCGACACTAGGTAATATCAAAGAAGAAGCTACATGGTGCGGTGCTAGTTCTTTGCCCAATCCTACATACTCTGGTAGTTCTTCTAATATCCCTACAACCTTGAAAGCTATTCCTTTATTCTTTAGGGTCCTTATTTTGTTCGTTACTTCCTTAGGTAAAGAATCTGGTTCCAATAACTTTAAAAAAGTGGTTTTAGGGTCCGCATTAGAGACTACGATCTTGCCTTCTATCTTCTTTCCATTCTCCAGTTCCACTCCTATTGCTTTTTTATTCTTGAGCAATATCCTTTTTACAGCAGAAGAAGTGAATACTTCTACACCTAAAGCTTCAGCAGCCCTTCTTAGAGCGGCTGTCAATCCTCCCATTCCTCCTTCAACATACCCCCATGCTCTTTTAACTCCATTCACTTCTCCTAATTCGTGATGTAACATCAAATATGCGCTACCTGGAGTAGAAGGTCCTATGAGAGAACCTATGAGCGCATCTTCTATGAGTATTGCCTTGACTTCTTCACTTTCAAAATATTCGTCTAACAAACTTTTTGCGTCTGTCAAAAAGAATCTTTGGATTTCATCCATGCTTATTTCTTTAAAGTGCTCCTTTAATACTGGATAGAGGTTCTTTAGGTTTTCTATGGTTGAATCTAATTCATTCAAACTTATAGGTGGATTGAACATTAATAATTGAACGATCTCTGCTAAATCACGTACAAGTTTGTCGAATTTCTCATATGCTTTAGCATCGTTTTTAGAAAAACTTTCGAATTCTCGAGCTGTTCTCTTAACGTCTGACCAAACTTGAATATACTTACCGTTTTCAAAAGGTATGAACATTGAAGGGTCTTTTAGGAAAACCCTGTAGCCGTACTTCTCCAGTTTAAGGTCTTCCACGAATTTTCTGTTGAATAGGCTTACTACGTATGCTCCTGTAGAAAGCTTATAGCCAGGCCATAGCTCTTCTGATACGCACATGCCTCCAACAATCTCCCTTCTCTCGAATACAGCTACTCTAAGACCTTCCCTTGCAAGATATGAAGCACATACAAGACCGTTATGGCCAGCGCCTATTATGATGACGTCATACATAAGCGACAAAATCTTTAATTTAAAAAAGTCTATTTAAGCTTTAAAGATGATAAGAATAGAACGGTTGAAAAAATCTTATAAAATAGGTAAAAACAAAGTGGAGGTTCTTAAAGGAATAGATCTTGAAATAAATAAAGGCGATTTCGTTACGATAACAGGACCTTCCGGTTCAGGGAAGACTACTTTATTGAATCTATTGATCGGTATAGATGTACCAGATGAAGGAAGGATAGTGATAAACGGGTTAGATTTATTTAGTCTCGATGAGAATGAAAAGGCTCTTTGGCGTAGAAGAGAAATAGGATATGTTCCTCAATTCTTCTTCTTAATACCTTTCTTGACTGCATTGGAAAACGTAGAATTAGCTTGTAAGCTTGTAGGTGCAAGAGATTCTAAAAACAAAGCGCTATTCGCTCTAGAAAGTGTCGGTTTAAAAGATAAATATAAAAGTTTTCCTTTCGAGTTAAGTGGGGGAGAAATCCAACGAGTTGCCATAGCGAGGGCTATTGTTCATAATCCTCCTATAATAGTAGCCGATGAACCTACTGCTTATTTAGATAGCGAGAATAAAAGAAAAATCGTAGACCTTCTCGAAGGTATATGGAAGCAAGGTAAAACTGTAATCTTAGCTACTCATGATTCTTTCTTAGCCAGGGGAAGAATAATAGAAATCTTAGACGGAAAAATAAGAAGAGGAACATGAGTGGCTGTTTAAATGAGTAGCTATTTAGTTTTAAAATCATTCAGGAGGAAAGGTTTCCTGCTTTTCATATTATTCCTGTCAATCGCGAATCTGCTATTTTCTTCTATAAACATAGCCTCAAGCAACCTAAATGCTTTTTCTAAGGAAAGTTGGGCTAATTATGTTGGGGATCTCAGGTTAACGGGTCGTTTCAATGAAGATTTCCTAAATGCTATTGAAAATCACCCTAGCGTTGAAGAGCTCAACGCCTTGTCTATAGTTTTTTCGAACGTTATTTACAAAGATGAAAAATATTCTGCGATGCTCATTAACGTCTTCAATCCTAGCGGTTTGATGGGCTACAATCTGCTAGAAGGCAATTCAAGTGGTGCACTTTTCCTTACTAGTAGTTCTTTGAAGCTTAAAGAAGGTGATGTATTATCGATAGTTTACAATCAGAAGAAGGTTGAAGTAAACATAACAGGTATTGCATCCGCTTTATACCTATTCGGCATCGTGAATCTTCAGTTGATAGTTGAAAAAGATCTGTTAAGAAGCTTGGGTAAAGACAATTATGATCTGATTTTCATAAAGCTAAAGAAAGAAGATAGTAAATTCACAGATGAGTTAAAAGAGATCGCTTTGAAAACGGGCTCGACGATGGAATCCATCATAATAATAGATAAAGAAGCCTATCCAGGAAAGGAAGAGATAAGAGCGGCTAGCTCTTCTTTGAGCTTCTTCTCACTTCTAAGTTTACTCATAATCTTCGTTGCGATGATTGTTTATCAACTAATCTATTTGGAGATGAACAGGGAAGAGATAATCTATTTGAAAACTATAGGGTTTACTAAAAGGGATCTCGTTTTTTCATATATTTCTCCATTACTTTTAGTGTTGGTTGTAGCCTGTTTAATAGGCTCTCTGGCTTCTGTTTATTTTTCCAAATTCATCTTCGATTCAGCTATTAGATCTACTCCTATAGATTTCTCAGGAATTCTATTAAGCAGATTTGTATTTAAAGTAGGTTTTGACGAATTGTTGTACTCGAATTTTGTTACAGTTTTCTTATTCTTAATTTCCTTAATCTTTCTCTTGATTTATTTATTTAAAAGGAAGGAAGAATTGGTTAAGGGGTTTAGAGGATTCAGGACCGCTAACCTGAGATTAAAACTCGTTCTTTTCTCTAGTTTTAGCAGGCTTTGGGCTTTAGCTTTGATTATTTTATTATTCGCTCTGATAATCTCATCTACAGCTTCTGTTCATAGTTTAATAAACAGCTGGGATTATTCGATAAAAGAGCTCAATTCTTTTTACGATTATTTCATATATGGTCTAGGAGATACGAGCAAAATTCCTGAAATTCATAATGCATCTATTATGGTAGCGAACTTCCATTTCGGGAAAGTTAAAGATGTAGGCGTTGTTACAGCTTCATTTTTGAAGATCGGTGGTGTGATGCCTAAGTTAATAGAAGGAAGATGGAATCTTAATAGAGGAGAGGCTATTGTAAGCTTGACTTTGGCTAGAACGTTGAACATAAAGGTCGGTGATACATTGCGATATTCAACAGGAACTTACGAAGGTGATTTCAAAGTAGTAGGAATAGCTTTCATCCCTCTTCTATACCTTTATACAAGGGAAACAGAAGCGCTGGTGATAAATTATGAAGATTATAAAAGCCTGTTCGGAAATGAGAAAACCTTTGTCGTTTTTCTTAAGGGAAATCTTGAAGATTCTTTGAAAACTTTAGAACAAAATGGTTTCGTTGTTTCTTGGAGGACTAGTGAAGACTCGGTGAGGATGGCCAGTGAAGGTGGTAGGATAGCTTTGGTCTTCCTCAACTTCCTTTCTTTAACCTTGACTTTTTCATCGATAATGCTTGTAAGCATTATAGCGGCTTCAGAGATATACTCAAAGATAAGGTATTTCGCTACTTTAATGCTTCTTGGACTAAGGAATAGGGAAATATTACTTTTGTTATTCGTATCGATGCTTTTCATTTCTTTAATATCTCTGCCTCTTTCTTATCCATTATATCAACTAATAGCTAGCTTCCTTAGAGCTCAAATAATATCCTTCACAGGGTTCTTCGAAGTCAACGTCTCCTTGTTCTACCTATCGACAGGACTTTTATACGTTGCAATACCTTCCTTTTTAGTGATTTTAATAAGTTACAGAGTTTTGAAGAAGATAAATTTGGTGGAGATTTTAAGGACATGAAATTGGGGTTTTCCATTGTACCCTCAAGATTAGAAGAGGATCTTAAGCTCATCGAGTCTCTTTTAAACTTAGGAATTCGTTTCATCTCTTTAAGCGATTATCACAAAACTGGGGATCCGTTCATTCTTCTAGCTGAAGGCTGTAAAGTGTTTAGGTCAATAAGAATAGGAATAGGGGTTACTAACTTCCTCGTAAGAGACAAAGAATACGTTTTGAAACTAATACTTGAGTTGAGAAAAAGCTCTAACAACGAAATATTCCTAGGAATAGGTCCTGGTGATTGGCAGCTACAAAACAAACTGGGTATTTCTCCTAGAGAAGCTTTATCTAAGCTTAAAGAAGCTTTATCATTCTTCAAAAACAACCTCAAAGATTCGGATGTTAAGGTCTATGTAGGGGCTCAGGGGGTATATACGATGAAATTGGCTAAGTATGCTGATGGGATCATGCTCAACTT
>JBEPYP010000095.1:0-4837 GCA_041641355.1 Thermoproteota archaeon
ATGTTGCTAGCACAATGGCTGAAGTCGGTAATTCACTTATATTGACAAAAGGGGTTGCGATTTCTGCTTCATCAATCCTTGCAAGAGTCTTCAAAGAGAAGGTAGAGAAGGAGCTAGGAACAAGAGTACAAAGAAAACTTGAAGATTTATTATACAGTTTCTCCACCGTCAAAGATAGTCTAACTGCAGCAAGAATAGGACTAAGAAAAGCTGTTACTGCTATGCATGATTGCACAGAAGGAGGATTGCTCGGAGCAGTATATGAGCTTTGTGAGGCTTCTGATAAGGGGGTTTTGATCTATAAGGATAAAATAGAGATTGATGAAGATATAAAGGCAGTCTGCGATCTGTTTAAAATCGATCCTTTGAAGGCTTTAAACGAAGGAGGATTGCTCTGTTGCGTAAAAAGGGATAAGAAGGAAGAACTGATAAAGGAATTTGAGAAAGAGGGGATAAAAGCCTTTGAAATAGGTGAGATAATAGATAAAAAAGAAGGAAGATGGTTGGTCGATGGAAACCAGAGAATAAGAATAGAGGCAGTAGATGTAGATCCTTATTGGGAGGCATTTTGGAGAGAGTTCAGAAATTTAACTAAGATGGGTTAAAAGAACATGATGAAAGGGCTATATCTAGTAGTGGATGCAAGCATGGATAAGGAAGAACTCCTGAAAAAAGTGGAGAAGGGCTTGAAAGGAGGGGTTAAAATATTGCAATTATGGTCTAATTGGAAGAATAGAGAAGAAGCGCTTGAATTGGGTAAAAGGCTTCTAGAATTAGCTAGAAAATATGGTGCTTTGTTGATAATAAACAATGACTACAAATTGGCTATTGAAATAGGAGCAGATGGAGTCCATTTCGATAGTTATGAAATACTCCCCCAACAAGTGAAGAACGAGAAGAAGGACATGATAGTAGGATATACAATAGGTAACGATTTAGAAAGAGCGATTTGGGCTGAAAAAGTAAATGCTGACTACATTTCTTTCTGCGCTTGCTTCCCATCTTCTAGTGTTACAGAATGTGAGATCGTGCCCTTGAGTACAGTAGAAAAGGCTAAGAAGATGTTAAAGATACCGGTATTTGCTTCTGGAGGTATCACGTTGAAAAACGTAGATAGAGTATTGGAAAAAGGAGTTGATGGTGTGGCTGTGATTTCAGCAATATTAAAGGCTGAAGATCCTGAAGCTACAGCAAGGGCTTTTAGCGAGAAAATAGAAAAATATCAACAAAGATCTCTAGGATATAATCCAATATAAAAATCATTGAAGATGTAACCTATATAGAAGGAAATTACGAAAAACAAAGCGATCATCAAGAAGAATAAATAATCTTTATAGTTGAAGTTCAAATTCGATCTAAATAAACGTCTTTCGTAAGCTCCGAAACCTCTGCTCTCTGCAGATACAGCGATCGAAAACAATTTCCTCATGATGGAGAAAAATATTAAAGAAATCAAAGAAGGAATTCTTCTAGGATTTAGCGGATTAAGAGCTCTTGCTTTATAAGCTTGATTAAATTCATCCATTAGCACTCTAGATTCTCTTAACAATCGTAAAGTTATGAAAGCGGCAAAAGCTATGCTATAATTCATCCTGAAGTATTTGACGAGCGCATACACCAGGTCTCTTGGATTAGTAGTCGTTACAAAAATATAAGAAAAAACAACTATTATCGCTATCCTAAGCATTACATTGGTTCCTATTAATAAACCAGGATAAGTGAGCTTCCAGGTATATAGATTCAATATTACTTCGCCGCAGAAAGTGAAAGCCGCGTTTACTAACCATACTATTGCTAAAAACGGTAATGCTAATATCAAGAATCTAAAATATTGTTTAGGATAACCTGCTAAAAGAGCTAAGGAAGAAGCCAAAATAAAAAAGATAGATAAAGGTAATATTCCTTCTACGAAAATGACTATTATCGCACCAATAAGTGCAACCGAGAACTTAGATAAAGGATTTAATTCTTCTAATTTCATGCAAACAAACCCCTGGTATTGACTACATATTTTTCAAGCTCTTCTGAACTCAGGTTGTCTAGAAATGAAGGTAAAGGTATGTTTAGGTTTTTGATTTCTTTTATAAATCTCCATATATCTCCTTTAAACTCTATCATTCCTTTATTGATCGTTACTACCTCATCAGCATACTCTAAAACTTGCTTTATATCATGCGTAGTATATATCACAGTTTTACCTTTTTCTGTTAGTTGTTTGAGAATCTCCATTATTTTCCTTGAATTCGCTCTATCTAGAGCAAAAGTAGGTTCGTCGCATATTAAGATATCAGGATCATAGACTAGCGCAGAAGCGATAGACAATATTTTCTTTTGTCCCTCGCTTAATATATGCGGATTCTTATCATAATACTCTTCTAAATTGAAAGTCCTCAGTATGTTAAGGGCCAGAGTTGGATCTTTACCTATAGCTTTAAGAGAAATCTCAATTTCTTCTTTAACCGTATTAGCGATTAGTTGAACATCTGGATTTTGAAAGCAGAATTTCACCTTCCTTGAATCTAAAAATCTAATCTTTCCGCTATAACCCTTCAAAAGACCAGCAATTATTTTACAAAGTGTAGTTTTGCCTGCACCATTATGACCTAAGATTGCATAGAGTTTACCTTCTTCAAAATCTATGTTTATATTCCTCAACACAGGCTGCTTGTAGTTAAAGGATAAGTTTTCTATCTTGAGGATTATCCTTGCTTTTTTTGCATTAAACACCTTAGAAACGTTTTTTGCTAAAAGTTGAAGTTCTAGATCATAAGGTAGCCATACCCCTAATTCAACTAAAGTATTTTTATCTAGTTCATATAGAACACTAGGAAAGCTTCCATATTCCATGACTTCTCCTCTTTTATTGAGGATCAAAACCTTGTCTATCAACTTAGCTATTTCATCTATATTATGCTCTATTATTAGCATTGAAGTCTTCTTATCCTTTAAATCGTAAAGCATTTTGAAAAATTCCTTCCTAGATAAGGGATCTAGATTAGAAGTAGGTTCATCTAAGATCAAAAGTTCATTATCTAATGCTAAGATGCTGGCTAACATCAACTTTTGCTTTTCACCATATGACAAGGCATAAGTTTCTTCCTTCCTTTTCTCCTCAAGCCTAACTAGCTTTAAAGCACGAGATATCCTTTCCTCTATGTCATCGTATAACAAATTCTCGAGGGCAAATGCTACTTCATCTTCTACTATCAAAGTAACTATCTGAGCCTCAGGGTCTTGTTGAATTATGCTTAAGTTTTTAGCCAATTCTGCCCTTTTATATTCTAATATATCTCTTCCTTTGTAGGCTATTGTGCCCTTATATTCAGAAGGATACCTTTGAGCTATTCCCATTACTGAAAGAGCTAACGTAGTCTTACCGCTGCCATTAGGACCTAGTAATAGAAGAACCTCGCCCTTATTAAGTTCGAAATTTATATCCTTTAAAATCCAATCCTTTGAAGTAGCATATTTAAAAAAATAGGATTCAACTTTTAACATCAAGATTTCTTTTGCTTCCTTACTTCATTCCCTACCTCGAATAGGTCCAAAACACCTGTCAAAGCTATTTTATCTATGAAATACTTAGTTAAGATACCCGCTATGATTAAACCGCTTATCGCATGGAGTAATATATAAGTGGCTACACCTGCAACACCGGCGTAATCAAAAGCTGCTATGTATAATTGTGGAAAGAAAAACCAACCAGGTATAGCTATAGGTAAGCCGGGCAAGAAACCGGCCAGTGCCATCGTTGTATAATCCCATTTCTTATACTTTCTTGCAAGGAATACCAACTCGCTGCTCGCTCCTTGTATTGCACCCCAGAGCAACACAAAAACACCGAAAATGGGTGCAAGCGCTAACTCAACTAGAGCTCCTAAGAATTCGCCTATGAAAGCAGAACCGGGTTTCCTTATAATATAAGCTGCAGCAGTTCCTCCAATAAACCAAACGCCGTACATTATTGGCCATATCACGGCCATTGCTGGAAAAACAGAAGTGAGACCTACTAGAGGTACATAAATGAAGTTAGAAGCTATCAAGAAAATAGCACCTGAAATCACTGCAATTCCCGCTAAAGCGGCTACATCTAAACTAGCATAACGAAATTCCATAGACTATCTTTTTTTAATAAGCTTTTTATAAATTTTACGAAAAATCGCTTATAATTTAAGCGTATCGGTGATGAGGTTGTTTAAGTAGACATGAAGGAGAAAATATCTTGCTATTGCTTCTGTTTGAGAATGGGTTTGTGAATTTACTACGAAGTGATATATGCTCTTGTATGGACTCGGCAAACTAGATTCATTTTCTATTAGAACTGCATCTGTGTCTCCAAGTCTAATCTTAAATGACCCACCAAATTGCGCAAACATTTCCGCAAGTTAAGGGCAAGTTCTACTGCTTGTTGTTGATGAATTGACCGTCATGTTCATTCCATTTTCGTAGTAGAAAACAAATAATTCAACTTGACTTACATGTCTTTAAATGGTAGGATTTGGACCTATCTTGAAGCCTCGGGCGGGATTTGAACCCGCGACCTCCGCATTACCAGTGCGGCGCTATAACCAGCTAAGCTACCGAGGCACATTTAGTAATAAGTATGTTTTAACTAAAAATCTTTTGCTAAAAGGAATTCAAGACTTCCGAGGCGAAGATCTTCAAACCGCTAAGATCAGGTATCTCATTGAAAGTTAAGATGAACCTTTTTACCCCTAGGTCTATGAAATCTTGAATTTTATTTATGCACTGATCAGAATCCCCTTTTATAGCGGATTGAACAATCCAATGGTGTTTATTCACACCTCTAATAGCCAAATATCTAGAGAACTTTTTT